>JAHENW010000141.1 GCA_018610025.1 Thermoplasmatota archaeon | reverse complement strand
TAATATTAAAAGGGAGAGAAATATGCATGAACACCATGATCAATGAGAGGGTTCAGAAGATAGAGCTGAGCGGCATCAGGAAGATGTTCGAGATGGCGGACGACGACGTTTTGAACCTGGGTCTGGGCCAGCCGGACTTCCAGCCGCCGGAGGACATAATCGAAGCTTACAGGAAGGCCATGTTGGACGGCCACAACGGCTACGGCTCTACCTACGGTCTTCCCGAACTCAGAGATGAGATAGCCGACCATCTAAAACGTTATAAAAAAGACATAGAGATGGAGAACGTTCTTATCACGGTCGGCGCTACCCAGGCATTCAAGATCACACTCGACGCCTTCGTAGGGGATGGTGATGAGGTGCTCTATCCCGAACCTGGCTTCGTGCTCTACGACTCCCAGATCATACTCGCCGATGGTAAACCGGTCTCTTATCCTGTGGAGCAGAAGAACGAGTTCATACCGCAGGTAGAGGACTTGGAGGCGAAGAGGACCGAGAACACCAAGGCCATAATCGTCAACTCACCGGGCAATCCGACGGGGGGTGTATTCTCTGAAGATGACGTAAAGGAGATAACCGAGTGGGCCAGGGAGCACAACATAGTGATCATCTCAGACGAGGTCTACGAGATGATGGTCTATGAAGGTGAACACCACTCGTTCTTGGACGATTACGATAACGTGGTAGCCATCAACTCGTTCTCGAAAACTTTCGCCATGACCGGCTGGAGGATCGGCTATCTGGCCACAAAAAAAGAATGGGTCGAGGAGATAGGCAAGCTGCATTACTACAACATAGCCTGCCCGCCGAACCCTACCCAGCATGCGGTCCTGTACGGCATAAGGAACAGGATGGACTTCATCGAGGAGATGACAGCTACGTTCAAGAAGAGGAGGGACGTTATCGTAAAAAGATTGAACGACATACCGGGATTCGACTGCCTGAAACCAAAAGGCGCCTTCTACGTGCTCCCCTCATTCGATTACGATATGAGTTCTAAAGAGCTAGCCATGGAGATGCTGGATAACGGTGTTCTAGCGACTCCAGGCGATGCATTCGGTCCGGTCGGTGAGGGACACATACGCTTCTCTTATGCGAACTCAACAGAGAACATTAATAAAGCTATGGATATTATAGAGGACATGGCGGATGACCTGGAAGGGTGATAATGTCTGATATCCTTCAACTCTGTGTGAGATATCCACCGGCACCGGGCGGGGCCGAGACCCATGTGAGAGCGCTTACCGAAACGCTCATAGGGATGGGCCACTCCGTTTCCGTGTACACCTCCGACTTATACAAAGAATTTCCATTCACAAGGATGAAGGATGATGACAGCTCATCCGCGTCGATAAAGAGGCACCGCGCCTATACGTTAAAAGGCGACTTACACTACGTTTTTTACCCATCACTCATCTCATCCATGTGCACTGAAAATTTCGACCTGTATCACGCCCACTCCTACGGCTATTTTCACATGAACACCGCGGCCTTCTTCAAGAAATTAAAAAACAAACCCCTTGTTATCACCCCCCACTTCCACCCCGAATGGAGCATGTGGGGCGGGAAAAAGAGGGAGAAGATAAGGAATTTTTACGACTCGTTCATCGCTCAGAGGGTGATTGATTCTGCAGACAGGATAATCGGTGTGACAAGGAAGGAGATAGAGCTCCTTTCCCAGCGTTTGGATGTTCCCGATAAAAAGGTGCGTATAATACCCAACGGTATCCACTCAGATGAGTTCAACCCCATCCCCAATCCATCGGTCTTCAGGAAAAGATACGATGTAAAAAGCCCTATTGTGCTTTACACTGGCAGGCTGGCCAGCAACAAAGGACTTCTATCACTCGTAGAGATCATGCCCTCCGTTCTCGCAGAGCATCCTGACACAACATTCGTTCTGGTGGGAGAAGATGAAGGTATGAAGGACTTGATTGAGAAGAGGGCGAAGGAACTCGATGTTTGCGATTCACTCCTCATAACCGGTTACATCGATGATTACGACACATTCAAATCGGCCTACGCCGCCGCCGCCGTCTACGTCCTCCCATCTGAATACGAGGCCTTCGGTATCGTCCTCCTGGAAGCCATGATGTGCAAGACACCCTGCGTGACTACCAGGGTCGGCGGTGTTCCAGAAGTGATCCAGAAAGGGGAGACCGGTATGATGGTCGAATACGGAGACGTTGAGGGCATGGCCTCCTCGGTGAATACACTTTTAGATGACGAGGAGATGAGGGATAGGATGGGTGAAAGGGGAAGGGAAAGAGTGCTGGATAGATTCACATGGAAGAGCATCGGTGAAAGGGTGGAAGAGGTATACGAAGAACTGCTCTGATCTTCAATCCCTAAATTTATATCCATCTGACATCTTTTCTAACATCATGAAGATAGCCCTGACCTCGGATTATTTTCATCCCCACACCGGCGGAGCAGAGCGGAGCGCTCTAGAGCTGGCTAGAGCGGTTAAGAAGAAGGGGCACGACGTGGTGGTGTACACCAGGGGGGACGGTGTAGAGGAGAAGGTGAAGGGCATACCTGTGAAGAGGATATTTAGTGATCTAAAGGAGGCGACTAAGAAGAACGATGTCCCCTTTCCGGGTAAGGTGGATAAGAAGGAGTGGAAGAGATTGAAAAAGAGGATACAGGGTGAGGGCTTCGATATTCTACACTCGAACAACCGTGATACCGCTGTATTCACCGCCCAGGTCGGTCAACAGTTAAACATCCCCACCGTGGCCCACATAAGGGACTACTGGCCTATTTGTCCCAAACGGGACCTGCATAACAGCCAGGGGGTATGCCCGGGACCCAACGGATGCTGGAGGTGCATGGCGGACTATTACGGTTCATGGCTCAAATCACCCTTCTACATGAAGGCCCAGAGGGATACGAAGTACAGGAGGGAGGCCCTTGAAGCCGTTGATCTTTTGATATACAACAGTGGATACGTGAAGGACAGGGTGGGACTGGAACCCGGCAGTGTCATCTATAATCCGATCGACTTGGACTCCATACCTGAATCCGAGAGAAAGGACGGACAGGTCTTCTATATAGGTAACATCACTGAAAGGAAGGGGGTCCCCGAACTCGTGAGAGCGATGAGGAGAACCGATCTCACACTACATCTTATCGGAGACGGCTATCTTCTCGACAGCATTCAAGGGTACAACATAGTGAAGCACGGCAGGGTGAGTTACGACAGGATGAAGGACTTCCTGTCC
>JAHENW010000140.1 GCA_018610025.1 Thermoplasmatota archaeon | reverse complement strand
TATCATCTCGTCGATCGAGGAAGTGCCCCCGTCCATAAGCATGTTCATGGGCAGCGGGCTGTTTGGATTCGGTTGGGGCAGTGAATGGCCTGTCGATTCCTCGTCCTCTTCCCTTCCGGCGGTATAGGAGTCGTAAACTACAGCGTTTGCGACCCCGTTCTTGATCATGTTCACCCTTTGTTTGGGCACCCCCTCGTAATCGAAGGGAAAGCCGTGCATATGTGGGTCTAAGGCATCGTCGTATATATTGACCCTATCGTCCATGAACTGGTCCCCGAACCTGCCGCACATGAAACTCCTCTCTTCCTGGACCTTTCTGGCACTGAAACCCATCATGCCAAGGTACATGAGCATGCTCTTGACCGCCAGGGGCTCCAGGACCACGTCGTAATCACCGATATCTATGGACTGGGTGTCGAAGTTGGCGAGTCCCTTCTCTACCGCGGTCTTTGCAACGTTCATGTGGTCGATATCCTTTACGTCGGCTGAACAGGCTTCTCCCCAGCCGAAGCCCTGATCGTTATCCCAGTCCGCTATGGCTGTGGTGCTGAGTGATGCAGAGGTCAGCTGATTGAATCTTCTCACACCGTTGGAGTTCCCCACGAAGAGGTCTATCTCTTGTGTCTGGAATGCACCGTACACGCGGTCAACCCCGTGTTCTTTTGAGTATTCGATGATTTCCTTCACCTTCTCCGCTCTTTCATCAGGGGTGTACTCGGCGGTCCTTTCGTAGTACGTTTTCCCGACCTCCCTCCTCATCTCCTTTTCCTCGGGAAGACCCTTGAAGTCCGGATCCTCTCGCTGGTGTTCGGCGATAGCTTCCGCCTTCCTCAGGGAGCGCTTAGCGTCTTCGAATTCTAATGAATTGGTCGAGGCCGCACCGACCTTCTTGCCCATGGCCACTCGGATGGAAACGCTGCTGTCCTCCTGACCGACATTCTGGTGTATCTTGGAGTTAGCGTACCTGGTGAGAGCCGCATCTTTATGATTGATCATCAGTTCCACATCGTCGGCCTTGGACTCATCGATGATCGAGTCTGCCAGTTCTTCGACTTTATCACGGCTCACCATTCTCCCACCCCCACTTCGATGTCCGTAAATCTAGCTGGCGCACAGCCGTGGCCGACCCTCATCACCTGGGGCGGCTCTCCCTTGCCGCAGTTGGGCACTCCATGTAGTTTCCAGTCCTCTTTCCCGGCTATGGCATCACAATTACGCCAGAATTCGTATGTGATCCCAGTATAGGTCGGGTTTTTGATCAGTTTCTTTATCTCCCCGTTCTCGATGAGGTAACCGGCCTCGGTCCCGAACTGGAAGTTCAACCTCTTGTCATCTATACTCCAGCTCTTTATGGTATCCATGAGTATACCGTCTTTTGTCTCCTCGATGATCTCTTCTCTACTCCAATCACCAGGCTCAAGATTTATATTCGTCATCCTTACCAACGGTATGTTCTCCCAGCCGTCGGCTCTCATGTTACCGCTGACCTCAACGCCAACTTGAGCCGCATCTTCTCTAGAGGCCTGATATCCAACGAACATGCCGTCCTTGACCAGGTCGACCTTCTTGGCCTCTACACCCTCGTCGTCATAACCAAAGGTCCCTAGACCTCCTTCAGCAGTGGCATCGGCGGTGATATGGACCCTGTCGGAACCGTATCTGAGCTCGTTGAGCTTGTCCGGTGTCATGAAGCTGGTCCCGGCATAACTGGCCTCGGTGCCAAGGGCCCTGTCCAACTCCGTAGGATGACCACAGCTCTCGTGGATCTGGAGTGCCAGCTGAGATGTATCAAGTATGATGTCCTTCTCCCCGCTTGGACACTGCTCCGCATCCAGTAACTTTACTGCTTCTTGGGCGGTATCCTCAGCATGCTCGAGCAGCTCGAGCCCTTCGAAGTACTCGTAGCCCCCTGACTGAAAATCGCCGCCGAAGGAGTTGGGATAGCTTCTTTTCTGCACGTCCTCACCGTCACTAGCCGAGATGCTCAAACCCCCTCCACACTGTACTATCTTCTGCACTATCCTGGCGCCCTCGGTACTAGCGAACTCCTTATGGAAGGTCCAGGCCTTAAAATTGGACTGGGTGACCTTGATGGCATCGTCCACCGCCAACCTGCTTTCCACTTCCGTAAGATAACCGATCTTCTCATCGAGACCGACCTTAAGCGGATCTTTTTCGTAGGGTGTCACATATTCATCCTGATGTATATCGATGTCATCCATCTCGACCTGATCAGTGACTTTTCTTGAAGCCCTTGCTATCTTATGGGCTCTCTTAACGGTTTCCTTTACCCCTTTTTTACTCAGATCAGAAGATGATGCGAACCCCCATCCGCCGTCCAGTATCCTTATGCCGTAGCCCTTGCTCTCGGTGTCTTTGATCGATTCTACAGCCCCGTTCTTCACCTGTATGGACTGTGTTTGATTATTAGAAAAACGTATATCTCCATAGTCGACACCCAAATCATCCAAACTCTCAATACCAAATACCACTATGTCCCTCATATTTGCACCGCTATGCATATGTTCCGAGAGGTATTTATAGATTTTTGTACTGCCTCAGAGAGGGAAAGCAAGGAGAAATAAAAATAAAAGCCAGGAAAAGAATTTAATACGACTACGACCTTGTCTAAATGGATTAATATGTACGATGAATTGGGAGAAATCAGTTTCAAAGACCTACTTGGCTATTCCATACATGGAGAGGAGAAAGCACAAGAAGCATACATGGAGATATCAAAAAAGTTGAGAGGGTTGGCCGCTGAAAGGTTCAAGAACCTTGCTCAGGACGAACGGATGCACAGGAAGGCACTGCTCAAACTTCATGAAAAAAGGTTCGGTGATCGGAATTTTAACGTCCCAGATGAGGAGGGCCTTCCACCGCACGAAGGCTCTTTCATCGATATAGAGAAGGACGATGTCAATGTACTTGTCGACGCCGTAAACCAGGCCATGGAGGCAGAGGACAACGCCTACCGGATCTATAAACACCTGGCCGAGACCGAGAAGGAACACAACCAACTGTTCAAGTATATCGCGGCTATGGAGAAGGGGCATTATGCCTCACTGAAAGAAGAAAGAGACATGTATGAAGGCCTGCCCAATAAGGAGGAAAGAGAAGGTTTCCTTTCAGGAGAGTTAAAATTGGGCATCGATGAGTAAGTAAGATTCGGTTCAGCTAATTTCGAAACCCCTTACCTGATTTAATTCCCTTTGCCTCTGGCTATCTGTTATGATGTGGGTGCAAAAATGAAATATTCAGAATTGGACGGACTCTCCTTCAAGGAGATATTGGGATACTGTATCAGGGGAGAGAAGCGGGCCAAGATGTTCTATCGTGAATCCTCTGACGGCCTTGGTGGGCTCGTCGCCGAGAAATTCGAGAAGTTGGGTGACTTGGAAGAAGAGCACGAGAAAGAACTGCTCAGGATCTATAAAAAAACGTATGGCGATGAAAACTACCCGACCCCCGATGTATCCACACCCTATGAGGGGTGTGGAGAAAAGGACAGACCTAGGAACCTAATCGATGCACTAAGAAAGGCCATGGAGTGGGAGGATTCGGCCTACAGGATGTACAAACACCTTATGAAAAATAGGGAGAAGAACGTAGAACTCTTCGAACATTTTGCCCTGGAGGAAGGGAGCCATTATGAGACCTTGAGGGCTGAAAAGAGTCTATTGGAGAAAGGTAGGGGCAGTCAAAGTAGTGCTAAGCCCAGGACCGACATCACACTGGGAAAATGAGATATCTGCCTTATTTTTTTCTTCTCATCCTTTCAACTCTGTACGTCCCTCTCTGCCCGTCCCAGGTCTTCTCCTCTTCCACGATCTCGAAGCCCCATCTGTAATTGGGCGCGTCTATGACCAAGGATTCATATTCTCCCCCTTCTCCAGCAGGGTTGATCCCATATCTCTCTTTTAGGGCTTTCAGCTCTTCAAGACATTCATGGTCTATCTCCCTCCCCAACCATGTTTCGTCTAAACCCAAAGCGGCAACGGAGACGATGACGCTTTGAAATCTTGAACTGATCAGTTTCTCCAATATCTCCTCCTGCTCTATCTTCCACAGCGGGGCGAAGATGTCGAGCCCTAGCTCTTCGGCGATATCCTCTATCCTCTCCATCTGATAGCTCGAAGCCACGGCCCCGGCGACGATACCGGAGATGTCTGCCTCCCCCAACACATCACGCAGACTTTCAAGCTCTTTTTCCTTGACCCCTTCGGTCTCTATCTCTATAAGATCGATATCCAAGGATTCGGCCAGTTTGGGAACGACGTGTAGGTTCGGCCTGTGGAACATGTACGAGTCCTTCCTCCGGGGCCGGACGGTGATAAGATGCTGTATATCGAGCCCCTCCTTCTGACCCATCCAAAGTGCCAGACTAGAATCTTTACCGCCGGAATAAAGGGCGCCCCATGACATGGTTTTAAAAAAAGAAAAAACCTATAAGACCTTTTCCTCACCGCCGACTGTACTTCGGATGTTTCTTCTGGTCTTCCCTCTTCTCTTTCTCCTTGAACACCCGTTTTCTGAGCGTTTCCAATCCGCTGTCCAGGGCCTTGAACACGTTCCAGTCGAAATCCTTGGCGTAGAGCATGCCGTGGTCGGTGGATAGACGCAGTCTCACGCTGTACTTCGTCTCGTTCCCCCCTTTCTTATGCATGACCACGTGTACGTTCAGAACCAGCGGCTTGAGCACCTTGTTGATCTTTTTAAGGTAGCCTTGGATCAGGTCGTAAATCTCGTCGTAGAACCCTGGCCTCTCCTCTAGACCGGTTATCTGCACGTACACCTGGTCGGATTCGCGGAAGCTGGCGATGAATTCGACCAAATCGACCTGGGTCAGTATACCCCTTATATCGCCATCTTCAACGGCCACCAGCGTAGAGATGTCTTCCTCTCCCATCTTTCGCGCAGCGTCCTGGATATTCTCATCGGGCATTGTAGTGATGGGGTTAGAGGTCATCAGACCTTTCACCTCTAGATTCTCGAAGGGAGATTCTCTCTCTCCACTCTTTTCACCCTTTTCCTCTCTAGAGATCGGCCTAGAGGTCTCTCCCAGGATATCGCTGATACCTATCATCCCCGAGAGCCGGCCATATTCATCTACCACCGGAAGAGTCCTCACGTCGAACTGTTTCATCATGGCCTTGGCCTTGCCTATGGTCTCATCCTCGCCCAGGGAACTCGGGGAAGGGGTCATGTACTCGGAGACCTGTACATTCCTCAGTTCGTCTATGTCCGGGATATTCTTTACGATATCGGTCCGGGACACTAGACCCACATAACCGCTGTCTGAAGTCACCGGGATGGCCCTGAAGCCCGAGGAGAACATCATCTCGCTGACGTATATAATGGAATCATTGATGTCTACATGGGGTGGTGCCGTCATTACGTGTTCAACCTTGGTAGATAGGGGCAGATGTCTTCTCTTTATGAACATGTCGTCGCTGATAACACCAACGACTTCATCGCCCTCAACTACCATTATCTCGGAGATATCGTTCTTCCTCATCTTCCCTATCGCATCGGAAACGGTCTCGTCTTTTTCCACGGTTATGAGTTCCTCAGTCATCAAGTCTCGCGACTGAATTTCGTCTATTCCCGTCATCTAAATACCTCTGAATCTTGGATTGAACAGGAGAGCCGGGGTTATAAAAAAATTTTTCTCCCCCCCTCAATATCCACAGCAAAATCGTTTAATATAGAGAGGACAATCCCCGAAAAGAGGTGCACCATATGAAAGAAGCGGTCGATTTCATCTATGATAAGGTAAAGAAGCATCACGAATGGTTCTCAAATTCGCTGCCCATGATAGCCTCGGAGAACATAATAAGCCCGATGGCTAGGGAACTGCTGCTCTCCGATTTCCAGGACAGGTACGCTGAAGGTACTCCTGGAGATAGATATTATCAGGGTTTGACCTACGTGGACGATGTGGAACTGAAGGTGCAGGAACTCGCCAGGGACCTTTTCGACGTTGAATATGCCGACGTAAGACCGATATCCGGTACCAACGCCAACCAGGCTGTACTCATGGCTCTAGGAGGACCCGATAAAAGTATCACTTCAGTCGATGTCTCCGACGGGGCTCACATAAGCAGCGCCGAGTTCGGCTGGGTCCGTTT
>JAHENW010000139.1 GCA_018610025.1 Thermoplasmatota archaeon | reverse complement strand
TTGTAAAAAAACTTTTATTAAGGGCTATCAGAGATAGCCCCACACGTTTTTAGTGCAGTTTTTTTACAAAAAAGTGCGGGGGAAGGGATTCGAACCCTCGGACCCCTACGGGACTAGACCCTGAATCTAGCGCCGTTGGCCATGCTTGGCTACCCCCGCTTTATGAGCGAGTTTACTAGTGAGTAGAAATACTCGCAGCAGCCACTCCAATCGATAAACCCAATATAATCTTTACCCAATTCAGAGCGGTATTCTTTTTCCACTCCTATCTCTTTCGTACTTACCGAACTCGTCCATATCCTTCAGCAATCTTCCCTTGAAGATAGGACCATCTCTGCAAACCTGGTAACCGTCTATAGAGCAGGAATCGCACAGACCCATGCCGCACTTCATGTACCTCTCTAAAGATGCCTGGACGGGAGTACCTTTATCCAAAGATCTCTCGACGACCTTCTTGAGCATCACCTCGGGTCCGCAGGTTAGCACCAAATCGACACCTTCACTCAGTTGATCGTCGATAAGATCGGTGACGAACCCCTCATGGCCGGCACTCCCATCATCGGTACAGGTCTGCAGCTCCCCAATACTGGATAGGTCATCCCTGAAGAGCAGTTCGTCGGCGGTTTCGGCCCCGAGTATACTGGTTATCTCCTTTTTTTTCTCCTTCGCTTCGAAGAGTGCCGGTCTGACAGAGGATGCGCCGTAACCGCCTATCACTGCCAGTATCCGTTCAACATCATTTCTGATATCGTAACAGCTGCCGTAGGGACCCCTGATCCCGATCCTATCCCCCTCTTCCATCTCATGCAGGGCAGATGTCCCTTCGCCCCTCTTCTTCACCGTTATCCCCTGCTTCCCTTCCTGATGGGAGAGGGCCATGGGCATCTCGTCTACCCCTGGTACCCAAACCATGATGAACTGACCTGGATTAATCTCCTTCTCCCACTCGAAATAGAGCGACCTTATGGTAGGTGTTCGTTCCACCACCTTTTCCACCTCGACGATCTCCATCTTACTCATGATCTTCGTTCCATGAAGGGAGAAGATATTTTAGAAGTTTTGGTATAGATTAAAACAATGATAATCGTTGTGTACGGTGGTGTGGCCACTGGAAAGACTTCCATTGGCAAGGCACTGAAAGAAAGGTTGGATGAGCCTGGTCGGTCATTCAACATCATCCACTCCGACGACTTCAGTAAAAACACCTACCAGCAGATGTACCGGAAGGTAAGTGAAGGAATAGAGAACGGTAAAGATGACTGGATACTGGATGGGACATTTTACAAAGGGGAGTGGAGAGCAATGTTTGATGATGTGGATGATACCTATTTCGTGGAGGTGTCCTGCAGTTTGGAAAGTAGCACAGAAAGGAATCAGAAAAGGGAGGGAAGCCTTCCAGAAAAGGTGATACATATAATAAGGAATGAATACGAGGAGGGTGAACCGGACATCGTCATCGATACGGATGAGAAGAGTCCAGGGGATGCTGTTGGACAGATAATCGAGTCCTTGGGCGACCAGTTGAAAGAATAATATACCGCCTTCCCAATGGTGTACATGATGAGAAAGACGAAGATAGTCGCCACCATAGGACCAGCATCTGAGTCAGAAGAGATACTGAAGGAGATGGTCGACTCAGGGGTCAACATAGCCAGACAGAATTTTTCTCACGGCACCCATGAACAGCATTCGAGGATACTGAAACGGCTGCGCTCTTTACCCGAGGAGATAGGGGTTATGATGGACACTCAGGGACCGGAGATCAGGCTGGGTTACGTTTCGGATGATACTGTTCTAGAGCAAGGGAAGGAGGTCTCTCTGATCGGTGCAGAAAAGGAGGGTACCGTGGAAGAGCTTCCAGTCGATCATCCCGATTTTTTTAAGTACGTTGAAGAAGGCGACACTGTACTCATCGACGACGGCCAGATCGAGTTGAAAGTGGAGGAGATGAGTGATGAGAGGGCAAGATGCAATGTTGTCTATGGTGGTAGAGTTCTGTCAAAAAAATCGGTTAACGTACCTGGGAGGGACACGGGTCTGAAGACACCTACAGAGAAGGACATACAGGATATAGAGTTTGCTGTCAAGAAAGATTTCGATTTCGTTTCTGTGTCTTTTGTAAAAACGGCGGAAGACGTTAAGAACATAAAGGAGCTGCTGGACGACTACGATTCAGACATGCAGGTCATATCGAAGATAGAGCATATGAGGGCCGTGGAGAACCTCGATGAGATACTGGAAGTTACGGATGGGGTGATGATCGCACGGGGTGACCTGGGTGTTGAGGTACCAGCTTCTGAAGTACCGCTCATACAGAAGAGGATAATCGAGAAGTGCAACAGGATGGAGAAGCCAGTGATAACGGCGACCCAGATGTTGAAATCGATGACTGAGAGTCCTAGGGCAACCAGGGCCGAGGTTTCAGACGTTGCCAATGCTGTGCTAGACGGCTCCGATGCGGTGATGCTGTCCGAGGAGACCGCAATGGGTAAGTATCCTGTAAAATCGGTGGAATTCATGGCCGAAGTCGTCGGGAGGATGGAGGAATATGTTAAAGACAGGGTACATCACACTACAGAACTGAGGAGTGATGATATTGCTGATATCATATCTAAGAACGTCTGGCAGACCTCACGTGACATCGATGCCAAGTACATCGTAGCCCATACCTCCTCCGGCTACACCGCTAGGAAGATAGCTAAATTCAGGCCGAACACGGATATACTGGTCTTCACGGACTCAAAAACCGTTCAAAGGCAGTTGAACCTGGTATGGGGTGTGAAAGCCTTCAAGACCGAGTTCCCCGAGCACGTGGACGAGATGATCTGCAACTCCGCGGAGTTCTTGAAGGAAAAAGAGCTGGTAAAGGATGAGGACACCTTAATATTGACTGCTGGAGTGCCTGCCCCGGTCTCAGGGATAACGAATATGCTTGAGATCAGGACGGTAAGTAGCCTTTTGGAGGAGGGCGAAAGTATCAGAAAGAGCTGAGAAAAGTTCACCTCTTCACGAAGAACCTATCGAACTCTCCTGTTGGTTCCTCTTCCTCCACTTTCACACCGTCAACTCTAGCGTGAGGCTGGTTGTTCTTACACCACTCGATGACCTCGTTCACTTTTTTTTCAGGCCCCTCGAAGACCGCCTCGACTCTTCCGTCAGCAAGGTTCTTCACCCATCCCTTGACACCCTTCTCTCTGGCAGTATCCCTAGTATTGGCCCGGAAGAAAACGCCCTGGACCTTTCCCTCGAAGAAAGCATGTTTTCGTATCATGTTATCTGTTTAAATGGATGATGTGAACTAAAAGTTTACGGCAAGAATTTTTAGGCCTACCAAGAAATTTAAGTTGGATACATTCTACATATATGTGTGATAATATGAAGGCCTACCTCGACTGCTATCGTAGAAATCGATCTGTTTGACCCCCTCTTGACGAAGACCCCCTATTCCTTTTCATCCATGTATGGTTTTAACTTAAGAGGAGGATCACCAGTTTTATGAAAATAGTATATTAGGATTATAGTCAAGGACACAACTCTTTTGTTATTTTTAGTGTGCAGGACTCATTTCCCGAACTTGTTCGCGATGTCATAGGAATCTTGATTCCTACTTAGTAGAAATTATAAATACCTACAGTCGAAGGAATTGCTTGGCAATTCCTGTTGATATTGTAGATCACGCACTGGAACTGCGTTCCACTTGCTCGTAAATCGGAGGAGACCGGAGGTCTCTGAAGATGAGGAGGATGAAATCCTGTAAAATCAAAGATTTACTCACGCAACACAATTACAAATAATCACCAGTGTCTTCTACCGAGATCTACTGGAAAATATTTCTCGAAGTTGCGTCTTCCACTATATATTGGAAAATCCATCTAGATCTTTCAGCACCCTCAGCTGTATAACTCCTATCGGTCTTTATCTTATCTCTTCCATATCTATCACTTCCTTGCGCTTACAACTACGAACGACCCCTCTCCGTGGCCTTCCTTGAACGGTTCTACACCGTCATGATCCACACTTCTTTCGAACAATGTGTGTATCGAACTTATATCCTTAAATTTCTGCCCTGAGAGCATCTCCTTTACTTCGTTGAAAGAAAAGAAGGTCGCCTCCCTGTAGAACACGTTTTTTTCTTTCTTCTTTTCGTATAGCTTGCCAAGGTAACTCTTCTTGTCGATGAAGCCGATCATGATCTTACCACCGTCCTTGAGCACCCTCCTGCACTCCTTCAGTGCCCTCTCGGCATCGTCGAAAAAACAGATCGTGGTCACTATAAGGATGTGATCGAAGCTTTTGTTTCTAAAGGGAAGCCTCTCTCCTACCCCCTTGATCACCTCGATACCCCTCTCCCTGGCCCCCTTCAACATCTCCAGCGATGGATCGATACCTTTTTTTATTGAAAGTGGCCCAGCGAACCTGCCGCTGCCGACCCCGACTTCCAGACCTTCACCTTCCGAGGGCACCATCTCCCTCACTGCCTTCAACTCAGAACGGTACGCCGATTCGTGCCTCTCGAACCACTCTTCGTACCTCTCTAAATGCTCATCGAAAGGTTTTTCTTTGATCAATCTACCATATCTCCTCAAACCGAGGTCATCATCAGTTTCCCATGCTTTACACCCTTGGTACTGATGAGCCTGTCAGCAATGTGTTTTATACCCTGGGGTTTACCCTTTATAGCAAGTGTTTCCATGCAGTTGTGTTCGTCCAGGTGTATGTGCATTGTCGAGACTATATGGGTGTGGTCCTCGTGCTGTATTTCAGTTAATTTATCGGATATGCCCTTCTTCTCGTGGTCGTAAACGAGTGTGAGTGAGCCGTAGACCTCTTCAGCCGAACTTTCCCACTTCTCTTCGACCAAAAAGTCTCTTATCAGGTCCCGTATAGCTTCTGAACGATTGCTGTACATCTTTTTTTCTATCTTCTCGTCGAACTTTTCTAGTAGATCGGGGGGAACCGACACCCCAAATCTCTTCGTGTTATCCATATTCATCACACATGTGTTATGATTGTTAATAATATATATCTTTCGTGTTACCTTTACCGAAAAAGTTAATAATAATACCTTTATCGTTTTCGTGCTACAGGAGTTTTTGAGATGATGGAGCCTAGAAAGGAAATATGGGAACTGATCGAAAAAGGAAAGGTCGAGGAGTTACTTCACCGTGCTGCGGTTCTTCACGGACATTACTGTCCAGGTTTAGCACTGGGTGTCAAAGGCAGCTATGAATTGGTAAAGAGGTTGAACCTAAAGTCTGATGGCATGGAGGACGTTCTGGCTATAGTGGAAACGAATAACTGTTCTACCGATGGTGTTCAATTCGTCACCGGCTGTTCTTTCGGTAACAATTCTCTTATCTTTAGAGATCTAGGGAAAACGGCCTTCACACTCAGTGATAGAGGGGGAAACAGTTTGAGGGCTAGGGTGGTAAACGATGCTTCAGGGCACTGGGAAGAGAAGGTGGAAGATTTCTCAGGTCTCTTCGAAAAAGTGGTGGAGAAGAGGGAAGGGGATGAAGATGATAAAGAAAAATTGATGGATGTGTCGGAAAAGGCTTCTGTGGCTGTGATACATACCGATTCAGAAAAGATATTCGATTTCGAGAAAGTGGAATTGGATATACCGGATTACGCCCCCATACACGAGAGTCATATATGTGACCAGTGCGGGGAGAAGGTGATGGCAACCAGGACAGTTGAAAGGGATGCAGACGTTCTCTGTTTATCCTGTGCTGATGAAGGTTATTCGGAACTCACGGGTTACGGTATTCAGGGGGTGGAATGGTGAAAAGATGGACTTTCTTGGTTATCACATTGTTGACCATCTCTATACTCGGTAGTGCTGTTTTTACGGTGAAAGGTGAAGAGCAGACCAGGACTATCACCGATATGCTAGGTAGAGAGGTAGAGGTTCCGGTGGATGTGGACGAAGTTG
>JAHENW010000138.1 GCA_018610025.1 Thermoplasmatota archaeon | reverse complement strand
GTGCTGGTGGCCACCAGTGTGGGGGAAGAGGGTCTGGATATCCCGGCTACGGACATGGTGGTCTTTTACGAGCCGGTACCTTCCGAGATTAGGACCATACAGAGGAGGGGGAGGACCGCCAGGAAGAGGAAGGGAAAGGTCGTTATTCTGATCACAAAGAGCACCAGGGATGAGGCCTATTATTGGTCCAGCAAGAACAAGGAAAAGAAGATGCACAGGAACCTAAAAGTATTAAGGAAGAAATTGGATGGAAAGATAAGCGTGGGTGAGCCCATGAAGAACGAGAAGGATTACGATGTGAAAGGTGTCAAGAGCAAGAAGGAATTAAAGAAGAAGGCCCAAAGGATGAAGGATGAAGGTAAAGAGGACAAAAGCCAGAGGACATTGGGAGATTTCGAGGAAAGTGATGAGGGGGGAGAGGAGAAAAAGGAGGAGAAGGAGGAAAAAGAAGAAAAGCTGGAGATAACCGTTGATACCAGGGAGCAGAATAGCGTTGTGGTGAGGAAGCTGGCAAACAGGGATGTAAAGATAAGCACTTCCCAACTCTCAACCGGGGATTATATCGTTTCTGAGGAGGTAGCGGTCGAGAGAAAGACCGTAGAGGATTTCTTGGAATCCCTAACCGACGGGAGGCTGTTCTCACAGGTGAAGGAGTTGAGCGGTGATTACCTGAAACCAGTGATGATACTCGAAGGGGAAGGACTCTTCGAGAAGAGGAACATCGATGACAGCGCCATATTTGGGGCCATGGCCTCTATCGCCGCCGACTTTGGGATGCCCATCGTCGAAACCAACGACGGAAAGGAGACGGCGGAACTGCTGTTCACCTTGGTTAAAAGGAGTGAAGGGGAAGAAAAAGGAAAGAGCGTACGGAAAAAGAAGAGCAGCATGTCGGATCACGATACGAAAAGATTCATACTCGAAGGACTCCCTTCTATATCTGGAGTTCTAGCCGATAGATTATTGGAGCACTTCGGAAGTGTTAGAGAGGTCTTCAACGCCGACGTGGAAGAGCTACAGGGAGTGAAGGGTATCGGTGCGAAGACTGCTGAGCGGATAATAGAGGTGATCAATTGACGATATTTCACAAAGCTTAGACAAGTATAAATATAAGATTATTTTATGAGGGTGTGATCATAATGCTGACGATAATGGGATACTTATTCAGTTATTATCTAGCCGTTCCACTTCTTCTACTAATTGGGTACCTGATTTTAAAAAGAAAGAAGGAAAATGTAGAATATCTCACGAAGACCAGTACCAAGACGCTTAGGAAAAAGGGGGAAGAGGACAAAGAAAGGTATCTGCGAAGAGCTGAAAAGAAGATGAAGAAATATCAAACAGTTTTTGTGGTTCTCCTGCTTATCGGCCTACCATTATGGGGTTATACGGCCTCTGCATATTGTGAGTTCACGATGCACAGGGAGTTGGCCGGTAGAAGGATGGGACCAATGGGGAAGGCCTATGATATCAGCGATCCAGTGTATAGGTCCTTGGGTCCATCCTATGACACCGATAAGATACTCGAAAAGATGAGGGAGGACAATGATACATGGCTGCCGGAAAAGGTAGACGAACAGATAAATCTTGACGCATTGACCAGATATCCTGGAAGATTTGCCGTTTATATCCTGAAGGACCACCGCTATATCCTTACTTACTCCTACCTATCCCCGTACCCAGTCATAAAGTCTTATGGGTTCCTGCTAACTGGGACAGACGAGTTCGGAGAGGGAAACCAGACGGATGGAGAAGAACTCAACACTCAGAGTCTGATACTCATCCAAAAACATACAATAATATATCCTTTGAACCCGGCTATAGCCCAGAAAACGGTGATGTAAACAGCCTCAGGCATCTCAGGCATTATAGATAATAGATAAAGCAATCTAGATGACCTTTATCCCGGGGATCGTTTTCCTTTAACCACGCGGCTGATGAGAATCCCACTGAATTACAGTGGAACTCTTAACTTTTTGAACTAAGTTACGAGCTCCACAACTAGTAAAAGACACTTAAATCGTACAAAAGGTTGTGTCTTTTACTATAAATCAACTATTACCGACTTTGATTCTAGGATCTAGATATCCATTCATTATGTCAGCGATTATATATCCTATTATGTAGATCAACGCCGTTATGAACACCAGTCCTATCAATACTGGAGGATCCTCATTAACCACTATGGATTTGTAGTATAACATCCCTATACCTGGCCAACCGGTGATCAACTCTGTGAGGATCATGAACGGGAACGCATTCAATAGGGTGATAATGGAACTGGATACCATTGCAGGGGCTGCGCTTTTCAGAGCATGTTTTCTTACAACTATCTTCTCCTTTAGTCCCTTAGCCCTGGCGAATTCGATATGATTCGAACGCATCTCATCCAACACCAATCTTCTAGTGCTCCACGCCCTTGCCCCGAACTGCGTCAGGACGATGGTCCCAAGGGGTAGGAGCATCCTATGGATAACCCCGAGATAGTATGGGATCCCCGAAACTCTTGGGAAGGGTCTAGATGACGGCGGCACGATGCCCAGATATAGGCCGAATACTAATACGCCTATCATAGCCACCCACCACATGGGCATACTGGAGGTGAATATGTTGAGTCCCGAGATGAGGGTATCTAGTTTCGTTCCCTCCACCTGGGCGGCCTTCGTGCCCATGAATATTCCCAGCGTGATGTATATGAGTGCGGCGGTAGCATAAAGCAGGGCCGTATTCGGTAATACCTCGAGTATTATATCGGATACTTCCTGGCTTCCCTCTCTTGAAGTGAGTATATTGGCAGTCCCCATATCCCCCTGGAGGATGGCAAAACTCTTTGATAGACTCTTTTGTATTAACGGTTCATCCACGTCATCCTTTGTGGTGTAATTCAATCTCCTGTCTTCTATCCATTCTTGTCTTTCTTCAAAGGTCATGTTGGCCAATTCATCATCGTTTTCAGCACAGTCTTGGAGCACCCACCTACGGATATCCGTCTTCTTCTCTGAATAGGTCTTGGCTGTGAATACGGAGGAGAGTAAGAGTACCACGATGAACAGAACTAGAGCGCCGGTCAATATCCTCCCTATGAAATATTTCCATGAGATGTTCATCAGGATACGGGATAATCTACTATTAGATAAATATTTTGAGAGATTAGCAAATCAGAGAGGTCTTTATCCGAGTGCGGGCAATCCCATCGTCCAACCATAAAATACATCTATACAATCACTTTATCTTATTCTTGATGGATCATGAGCCGGAGCTGGAACGGACCTATGGATAAGAAGGGAAAGTATTACTACGAGATACCTAAAGATTACAAGGGGGAGATGAGGGTAAACGGGAGGATATACGCCGACGACGAGTTGATCAAATCGATAAGACAGGACAACGCCCCTGAACAGGTGGCCAACGTCGCCTCTCTGCCGGGTATAATCAAAAGATCCATGGCTATGCCCGATATACACTGGGGATACGGCTTTCCCATAGGAGGGGTGGCAGCCATGGATACGGAGAACGGGGTCATCTCACCGGGAGGCGTGGGCTACGATATAAACTGTGGTGTACGGCTTGTGAGAACAGATCTAGAGGAGGATAGGGTGAGAGATAATATCAAGGGCCTGGTCAACGAGATGTTCGATAACGTCCCGGCCGGTGTTGGTCGGAAGAGCCGGTTGAGATTGGAAAAGGGGGAGCTGGAAGAGGCACTAGATTATGGGGTAGAATGGGCCGTTGACGAAGGATATGGTTGGGAGGAAGACCTGAAGAGGATAGAGGACAACGGCAGGATGGAATCAGCAGATTCAGAGAAAGTGAGCAAGAAGGCCAAGGATAGAGGGGCGCCCCAGTTGGGTACCTTAGGCGGGGGCAATCACTTCCTGGAGATACAGAAGGTGGAGAAGATATTCGACCAGGATGCCGCAGATGCCTTCGGGATAGAGGAGGGGATGATAACCGTCATGATCCATACTGGTTCCAGGGGCTGCGGGCACCAGATCGCCACGGACTATATAGACAAAATGGAGAAGGCCATCAGGAAGTACGGTATCGACCTCCCTGACAAGCAGCTGGCCTGGGCACCCTTCGATTCACCCAAAGGAAAGGATTACTTCGGGGCGATGAGCTGTGGGGCCAACTACGCGTGGACAAACAGGCAGCTGATCCTCCACTGGGTCCGTGAGAGCTTCGAGAGCGTGATGGGAGAAAGCGCCGAGGACATGGGGATGGACCTGTTGT
>JAHENW010000137.1 GCA_018610025.1 Thermoplasmatota archaeon | reverse complement strand
CGACAAGCTGTTCGAGGTCTGCAAACTGTTGAAGGATAACGTGGATCACTATGACTGGGTAGGTTATTACATGGTAAAAGATGACGACCTCGTGTTAGGCCCCTTCATGGGGGAGCCGACGGAACATACGAATATAGACTTCGGAGAAGGTATCTGCGGTCAGGCTGCGGAAAAGGAAGAGACGTTCATCGTCCAGGATGTGAGAGAAGTGTCGAACTACCTGGCATGCAGTCCGCAGGTGAAGGCCGAGATAGTGGTGCCGGTTTTCAGAGATGAGGAGGTCATCGCAGAGATAGATATAGATTCACATACGGAATCTCCCTTTACGGATGAAGACGAGGCCCTTCTCAAAGAGATAGCTGAATTGACAGAGCCCTTGATATGAGATAATGGAATAGAGATGTTGGTCGATGGATGAAGAAGGAAACGAACTAAGGGATGAGAAAAGTCTTTATCTCCAGCAGCATGCAGACAATCCAGTGAATTGGTATCCCTGGTGCGATGAAGCCTTTGAGAAGGCGAAGGAGGAGGACATACCGATATTTCTTTCTATAGGGTACTCATCCTGCCACTGGTGCCATGTCATGGCCCACGAGTCATTTGAGGACGAGGAAGTCGCACAACTGATGAACGAGACTTTCGTGTCTATAAAGGTGGATAAAGAAGAGAGACCTGAGATAAACAAGTACTACATGGACGTAGCCCGGAGGATGAGCAGGCAGAGCGGTTGGCCTTTGACCATCATGATGACCCCTGAAAGGAAACCATTCTTCGCCGCCACATACATACCCAAAAGGACCAGAGGGGAGAGGGTCGGGCTGGTGGAGTTGACTAAGAAGGTAAAGGATCTGTGGGAGAACGATAGGGGAGGGCTGATAGAGACCGGAGAGAACGTACTCGATTCTATCAAAAGAGACGGCATGGAGCCCGGAGACGGTTTGAAAGAAGAGGACATGGATTCCGCATACCGCAATTTCAAGAGAAACTTCGATAAGAAGGCAGGCGGTTTCGGTATATCCCCTAAATTCCCATCTCCGCAGAATCTTCTGTTTTTGATGAGGTACTGGGCCAGGAGTGGAGAGGAAAGATCTCTAGAGATGGTTAAAGAAACGCTGGACAGTATGAGGAAAGGTGGTATACATGACCACCTGGGCAGCGGCTTTCACCGTTACTCGACCGACAGGCACTGGAAGCTCCCGCATTTCGAGAAGATGCTCTACGACCAGGCCATGCTCGGACTGGCATATACCGAGGGCTATCAGGCTACTGGAGATAAAAAGTATGTCGAGACCGTTGAGGACATCATGGGATACGTCCTTTCTCGACTCTCCGACGGACAGGCGTTCTACTCGGCTGAAGACGCTGACGTGGAGGATGTCGAGGGAGGTTACTATACCTGGACCGTAGAGGAGATAAAGGACACCCTGGAAGAGGACCCCTCCCTTCTTTTAGACACTTTCAATGTCAAAGAAGAAGGGAACTTCGAGGAAGAGTCCAGCGGGGAACTGACCGGTAAAAACGTTCTCTTTAGGGATAAGAGCTACCAGGACATAGCTTCGGCTCATGACCTATCGAAAGAGGAACTGAAAGAGAAGATGAATGAACTGGAAGAGAAGCTGCTGGAAGAAAGAAAAGAGAGGGAACGACCGGCCAGGGACAACAAGATACTGACCGACTGGAACGGCTTGATAATAAAGTCTCTAGCCAAGGCAGGATTCGTTTTGAACGAGGAAAGGTATGTCCAAGCGGCCGAAGATGCGGCGGACTTTTTACTGAAAAATATGGTGTATGAAGGAAATAAACTATACCACAGCTATATCGAGGGTGAGGCATCCGTAGAGGGCAACCTGGACGACTATTCTTTCTTCATCGCCGGCCTATTGGAACTGTATCAAACTACCTTCCAGACGGAGTACATGCGGCGGGCCTTGGAGCTGACAGATACGATGCTGGAAGACTTCTGGGACGATGAGAAGGGCGGTTTTTACTTTACATCTGAAAGAGGGGTCGTACCTTCGAGAAAGAAGGAGGTAAGGGATGGCCCGTACCCCTCGGGCAACTCCATGTCTTTTTTAGTTCTAGCCACTCTTTACAAGATGAGCGGTGACGAAGAGTACCGGGAGAAAGCGGAGGGGTTGCAGAAAGCCTTCTGCAACCAGGTATCTTCTATGGGCTCCGAACACGCCATGTTCCTCTCGGCCTTCGACCTCTTCATCTCACCCGGTCCCGAGATAGTACTAGTGGGAGAGAGGGATGGGGAAAGATTGGATGAGATGAAGGACGTGCTGCGTTCGATTTACCTCCCAAAAAAAGTGATACTGTTCAAAGATGTTCTAGAACCGGCTATAACCGATATAGCTCCTTTCACAGAAGATATGGAGTCCGAGAACGGGGCTACTACCGCCTATGTCTGTCAGGACTTCGCCTGTAAAGAACCGATCACTGACGTGGAAGAATTTGAGAGGGCACTTTCTGAAAAGAGATAGGAGAACGGCATACCATGGATAAAGAGAAGGTCGAGGAGATACAGGAGATATACGATGATGTGAGAGAGATGATAGAGGAGAGGATAGCGGAATTCCAGGAGCTCTGGGATAGAAAAGATGAGGAGTTATTCGACGAACTGGTGTTCTGCCTCTTCACGCCACAATCCAAGGCCAAGGCTTGCTGGGGTGCCGTGGAGGAACTGAAGGAGGACGGAACGTTGGAAGAGGGTTCTCAGGAAGAGATAGCCGAACGGATCAATAGGGTAAGGTTCCGGAACAACAAGGCCGGGTACCTAGTAGAGGTACGGGAGAAGTTCGGAGATGACGTGGCTAGATTAAAAGAAAAACTCTCTTCCTTCGATGACAGTAGGAAAGCGAGAGAGTGGGTCGTTGATAATATCAAGGGATTGGGTTACAAGGAGGCCAGCCACTTCCTGAGGAATATAGGATACGCCCAGGACCTCGCCATACTGGACAGGCACATCTTGAGGAACCTGATCGAATTGGGAGTCATCGACGAGGAGCCGAAGACTTTGACTAAAAAAAGGTATCTGGAGATAGAAGAGAAGATGAAGGATTTTTCTGACGAGATCGGCATACCCATCCATCACCTGGATCTGTTGCTGTGGTACAAGGAGACGGGAGAGGTGTTCAAGTAGCTAGTTCACTCGATGGTCTTCTTCACGTATTCTTCCGCTTCCTTCCTTTCAGGTGTCTCCGGCACCTTCTTAGGATAGCCCAGCGGCGTAACGGTAGCTACATAATGCTCTTCGGGCACACCCAACTTCTCCTTCACATCGTCCCTGTCCATGGCGGCTATCCAGCACGTACCTAATCCATGGGCCCATGCGGTCAGCATGAAGTGATACGCGCCTATGTCACCGTCCTGTTTCGGCCTTCCCGTTTTCTCATTATCACAGCAGATGGCAACCGCCATAGGTGCCTCGGCGATAGGTGCACTGTTGCTGCCCCTTCTTTCTGCCATGAACTCTATCACATCTCTATCTTCGATGGGTATGAAATAGTAGGACTGCGAGTTCATAGATGTGGGTGCGAAACGGCACGTTTCGAAGATTTTTCCAAGCACCTCTTCATCGACCCCTTCTCCCTCGTATTCCCTCACGCTCCTCCGGTTTTCCAGGAGTTCGATGCCCTCCATGTACGGGTCCAGGTGATGTAGGAAAGTCTGGAATTCCAGAACCCTCCCTTCCGGATCTTCTGCGAAGAACTGATAGACCTGGAAGAAATCGTTCTCGGAGGGTTCTTCTCTAGCTCTATCCTTGAACTTTTCGTACATCTCGTCGACTTCTTCTTTTGTTCGATAGAAGAAAGTGATGGTCCCTCCTTCATCCACCGTTTCGCCCTCACAGAAGCCGAGAAGGAGGTTACCGTCCTTTACGATCTTACACTTATCCTGATCGAGCCAAAGGTCCAAATCCAGCTCTTCCATGTAGAATTCTTTCGTGGTCTCGAGGTCCTTACTCCTGAAGAAATTCATCCCCGTCATGGGTGAGGTATTGAAGGAAGAGTAAAAAATGTTTATGTTCAAATCTTCTCGTACTCGGCAACGAAACTTTTATCTCCGACCTGATGAAAATCTTTTAACTCTGTCTCGATGTCCATATCCTTCATTTTGTAGACCAGATCTATGAAGTACTCGTCCATACAGCAGCTCAGGCAGAAGTTTCCCTTGAATTTTACCTGTATCTTTTGCCCTCCAGCTTCTACCAGTTCGGCCTTGGCGATATCTGCTTTGTACTCGTTGTAAGATTCTATGGCTGATTCGATGATTTCTTCATCCATATTTATCCCCTATAGAGAGGTATCTCTTTTTTGTAATACAGCGTCCCATCCAAGTATTCCAACAGCATCGGGTGAACCTCTAGACCGTTCCCAACCGCTCTTCGAAACGCTTCAGCGAAATCAGGGTCGGTATCTTCCTTGGGCGCGAAACACTTCGCATCTGGCCTGAAGACCAGAATCATCAGTGCCGCCGCCCCTCCTTCTTTCACCACTTCATCGAGTTCATCCACATGCCTCCTTCCCCTTTTAGTGGGAGCGTCGGGG
>JAHENW010000136.1 GCA_018610025.1 Thermoplasmatota archaeon | reverse complement strand
GGTGTCCAGTCCCTTGTTCTTACACAAAGAAACGATCTTCTCCATATCTGAGAGCTTCAACCTTCTTTCAGAGTGATTTATGAGGGTGCCGGTGACTCCGGCATCGACCATGGAGTCCACCAGGATATGACCAGTGTGGCTCCCGGGTTCGATCGCATCTATATGCTGTGAGATGATGGGCATGTCCGTCCTTTCAACGCTCTCCCTCACATCCATGGGATGCGGACAGACCGCCCAGTTCTTCTCAGCTTTCTTATCTATGAGCTCGCTGAGTTCGAGACCTTTCTGGCCGACTGATTGTGAGTACGTTTTGTAATTTACGATTATTATGGGAGTCTCCAACATGATTATCGCTTTTTGAATCGTACGTCAATAAATAAAGGTTGTGGGATTTTATAGTTTTAACACCTTCAAATTCGAAAGTTTTTAAATAAACATCCATTATTCGGATTGAATATGAATGAATACAGCCCCGTCGATATCGAACAGAGATGGCAGGAGAGGTGGGAAGAGGACGACGTGTTCAGTACTGAAGTAGACGAAGATAGGGAGCCTTACTACGTGATATTCGCCTATCCCGGCATCTCGGGGTTCCTACACCTGGGACACATGAGGAGCTACACGTATACGGATATCATGGCCAGGTACAAGCAGATGGACGGTTTCAACGTACTATTCCCGGTGGGAACGCATCCTACGGGAAATCAGGTCATCAGCTTGTCTAAAAAGATAAAGGAGGGGGACGAGGACATGCTGGCTTACCTGAAGAAGAACGGGGCTGACCAGGAAGACATCGAGCGGATGAAGGATCCGGAGGAGGCGGTGGAGTTCTTCAATAACGTGTTCAAGAACAGGTACTGGAAGCAGTTCGGCTTCACCATCGATTTCGATTACTTCACTTACACAACAAGGGATGATTACAAGCAGTTCATCAAGTGGCAGTTTCTGAAGTTGGACGAGAAGGACTTACTCACCAAAAAGCCTTACTATTCTCCAGAGTGCTTGGAGTGCGGACCCGTAGCTGTGGATCCTTCGGAAACCGATCTGTCTAAAGGTGGCAACGCCGAGAAGCAGGAGTACACTCTACTCAAATTCGAGTACGGTGACCGGTACATAACTGCTGCAACACTTAGACCGGAGACGGTATACGGCCAGACCAACCTGTGGCTGGATCCAGAAGAGGAGTACGTTGTGGTGAAGGTCGAAGACGAAGAGTGGATAATGAGTGAAGAAGCGGCGGAAAAACTGTCTTACCAGAAGGATGATGTTGAAGTGGTAGATACCATAAAGGGGGAAAAGATGGTGGGGGACTACGCCACAGCCCCGGCCATACATCGAGATATAATCATCTTGCCCGCATCGTTCACCGACCCTGACATGGGTACAGGTATAGTTACTTCGGTTCCCAGCGACGCACCCTACGACTGGATAGCGCTGGAGGATATAAAAGAGGATAAGAAAACTCTAGAGAAGTACGGCATAAGGGAGGAAGTGGAGGAAATAGAACCTATAGAGATAATCGATTCAGAGGACTGGGGCACGAATCCCGCAGAGAGTATAATCGACGAGATGGGTATAAGAAGTCAGGACGAGGTCGAGAAACTGGAGGAGGCCACCCAACGCATCTACAAGGCCGGCTTCCACACCGGTACCATGACCGAGGAGTGCGGTGAGTACTCGGGCATGAAAGTCCAGAGGGCCAAGGACGAGATAAAGAACGAGTTGATACAAAGTGGCCAGGCGGACGTATTCTACGACCTTTCGGAAGAGGTGATATGCCGGTGCGGCGGTAAGGTGATCGTAGGAAAAATACCCGACCAGTGGTTCATCCGCTATTCGGATGACACGTTGACTGAGAAAAGTAAAGAGCAGGCAAGAAGGATGAACATTAAGCCGCAGACCTATGCCGACAATTTACCAGATACCCTAGAATGGTTCCAGGACCGGTCATGTGCACGTAAAGGAAACTGGATGGGCACTCAATTTCCACTAGACGATGAATGGGTCATAGAGGCCATAGCCGATTCAACTCTGTACCCCGCATTCTACCCGGTTGCCAAGTACTATAACCAGGGTGATATAGAGCCGGATCAGATGACCGAGGATTTCTTCGATTACGTGTACCTTGGAAGAGGAGAAGTTCATCAAATTACAGAAGAAACTGGAGTTGCCGAAGAGAAGCTGAAGGAGATAAGGGACGAGTTCACGTACTGGTACCCCCTAGATGTGAACTTCGGTGGGAAAGAACACATGACCGTGCACTTCCCCGTATTTCTCATGAACCACGTAGCGATATTCGACGATGACAAGTGGCCCCAGGGTATATTCGTGAACTGGTGGCTGTCAATGAAGGGCGGCAAGATATCGAAGTCAAAGGGTGGGGCTGAACCGATACCCAACGTTGCAGAGACTTTCGGTGTGGATACTATACGCCTGTTCTACGCTCACTCGTCCAGTCCATTCGTTGACAAGGAATGGGATGAGGACGAGGCGTTGAATTATAAGAGGAAGCTGGCGAACATATGGGATCTTGTTCAAAGGATATCTGATCTAGATGGTGGGGAGTCTCCGATCGACGATTACCTGCGCTCCCGCTTAAACCGCTTGGTAAAAGAGTTCAGGGGCTCCATGGATGACTATGAGATCAGGGACGCCGCCAACGTTGTTTTCTACGATATACCATCAGAGATAGAGTGGTATCTCAAGCGCGGAGGAAAGAACGGTGAACTGCTGGATGAGGTAAAAAAGAGATATGTGAAACTACTTGCACCGTTCACGCCCCACATAGCCGAGGAACTTTGGCATGAGTGGGAAGAGGGATATATCACCCAGGGAAGATTGCCGGAAACCAACGAAGAAGCTATCTCCGAAAAAGCGGAAGCCGAGGAGGAGTACCTGAAGGATGTAAGGGACGACATCAGGCAGATACTGAACGTGGCCGATGTCCAGGGTGATGAGATCTACATCTATGTATCCCCTCAGTGGAAAGAGGAGGCACTGAACGTTCTGCTGGAGAATCCAGAAAAGGGCATGGGCGTCATGTCCGAACTGGTGGACGAGCTGGATGCAGACCCCAGCGAGATATCTTCCTTCGTACAGGAGATGGTGCAGAAGGTAAAGGAGAAGGGGGAGAAGAGGACATGGAAAGTGGATATGAACGAAAAAAAGATCTTGAAGAACGGTAAGGAATTCTTGGAGTCCGTATTAGAGGGGAACGTACACGTGTACGAGGAAGGGGAGAAGGGCATCCACGACCCCGAGGGAAGGGCCGATAAGTCCATACCCAGAAGGCCCGCCATATATATAGAATGAAAATGCTTATAATATTCCTGTATAATAGTCAACCATGAAAGCAGTAATTCTGGCCGCCGGGGAGGGTACCAGGCTGCGGCCCTACACGGCCTCTGAGCCCAAGGTGATGATACCAGTCGCCAACAAACCGATCCTGCAGTTCGTAGTGGAGTCATTGGTGGACAACGGCATAACGGATATAGTGATGGTAATAGGCTACAAAAGAGAGAGGATAATGTCCTACTTTGGAGGTGGTGAGGAATTCGGTGCAGATATAGAGTACGTTACGGAATGGAAACAGTTAGGGACCGCTCACGCACTGGCCCAGGCAGAGGAATATATAGATGATGAGTTCATCGTTCTTCCCGGAGATAACGTGATATCCCAGAGAACAATATCTGACTTTTTGGAGGAGAGGGAGGAGTATTCTGTCCTCATCACCAGGAGTGAGACCCCGTCAAAATACGGCGTGGCGACCCTGGAAAACGGTATCGTAGGCAACCTCGTCGAAAAACCGAAGGAGAGTCCCAGCCACCTGATATCAACTGGAATATACTCCTTCCCACCAGAGATCTTCGATTACATCCAGGAGTGCATGGACGAGCGCATTTACGATATCACTTCAGTCGTACAGAAGGTCATGGATGACAGGGATATAGATGGTATTATTTCCAGTTCAACCTGGATAGATGCGGTTCACCCGTGGGACCTGATATCTGTCAACTCAGCCGCCATGGGTGATATAG
>JAHENW010000135.1 GCA_018610025.1 Thermoplasmatota archaeon | reverse complement strand
GTATATCCATTCTGCAGAGTGCAGGTCTTGCAAAGTGGCATTGGACCCAATGCCGGGAACAGGAGATATCAGCTCTGTGTCCATCTCTTCAGCCAGTTTTTCCAACTCATCAAGCTCTTCGTTTGTAATGGATGAAGATACCAATATGTCCATACCGGGTTCCATCATTTCTTCCAGTTCGTTCCAATCGTCTTCACTCAAGGAAGGCCTACTTTCGATATCAGGCAGTGTATCGAACTTGCCGATGTCACAGAGATGTTCTTGATAGGTCTCATCATCTGCGGGTTTCAGCATCACCGGTCTCTGGTTAACGGTTCTCACCTCAACGGGGCATGCTAGACTACAGCCCGTACAACGTGAGACACCGGCAACTTCCGTCTCGTATGGACCGGGCTTCACGTCGGGGACCACTTCTTCGAAGGCTCCAGTGGGGCAAGCATCTGCCAGATCACCTATCAACTCACTGTCCACCTCGCCCAGTGGGTCTTCGAAAGCGGGTTCCACCACCGTCTTTAGGCCCCTGTTCACGAAGTCCACCACGCCCTCACCATGCACCTCTTCAGAGGTTCTAACACAAGAGCCGCAGAGTATACACTTTCCAGGTTCCTGTATGACCCGCTGGTGTGAATCGTCCAGCTCGTATTCGTGCTTGAATCCTTCGTAGGTATACTGCTCGGCATCGTACATCTCTGCGTAATCTCTCAGTAGGCACTCGAATCTGTCCAAGCAGCCGCATTCCAGGCACCTTTCGGCTTCTTTTTCTGCCGTTTCATCGTCCCATCCGAGTTCTACAGCTTCGAAATCCCGTATCCGTTCTTCGGGGTCACGCATAGGCATGGTCTCTCTCGGTTTATCAGTGTAATCCGCCAGGTCTTCTTCCGTTACTTCATCCTCATGAACGTAACCGTAGGGCATCTGGTACTCGTCCGGTACCTCATAACTATCCAGTTCACCGTTGAGATAAGCGTTCATGGCGAAGGCGGCTTCCCTGCCCTGGCCTGTGCACTCGACTATGGATGAGGCGCCGATCAGCGCATCTCCTGCAGTGAATACGTCATCGAAGTTCGTCTGGAATTTCTCGTTAGCTCCAAGCGTGTATTCGTCCTTCTCCAAGCCCTCTTCTTCAAGGAGGTCTAGATCCGGTGACTGTCCTATGGCAAGGATAACTGAGTCGGTCTCGATATCGACTTCTTCGTCGGGTATCTCTATGGGCTTCGGTCGACCGGACTCGTCTGGTTCACCAAGTTCCATGGCAGAACATGTGACTTTATCGACTCCGTCCTCTTCACATCCGCAGATCTTCTTCGGACTGGCTAGGAAGACGAACTCTATACCTTCTTCTTTAGCATCCTCGATCTCTTCCTCGTTAGCCGGGGCCTGTTCTTCTGTTCTTCTGTAAGCTATGGTAACGTCTTTCCCCAATCTTTTAGCGACCCTAGCAACGTCCATAGCGGTGTTCCCACAACCGACCACTGTCACCTTTTCACCGATATCTATCTCGTTACCGAGAGAATGATCGATGAGGAAATCGATCCCGCCCATGACGCCGGGCAGTTCTTTTCCTTCGACTGGGACCATCCAGCTCTCCCAGGCGCCGGTGCCTACGAAGACAGCGTCGTAATCGTCTCTGAGTTCGTCGAGGGTGACATCTTCACCCATCTTGGTGTTCGTCTCCGCTTCTACACCCAGATCAAAGATCCATTGTATGTCTTTATCTAGAAGATCATCGGGTAATCTGTAGTTCGGGATACCGTATCTCATCATACCTCCGAGTTCCGGCATCATGTCGTATATCTTGACGTCATGCCCCTGTCTTCTCAAGAAGTAGGCGGCTGTCAATCCAGAGGGGCCGCCTCCGACCACTGCGACCTCTTTTCCCGTCTCATCAGGTATCTCGGGCGTCCATGGGTCCTCCGCTTCTATCTCTGCGGCGTACATCTTCAGCTGTCTGATAGCCAGCGGTTCTTCGACATCCTGTCTCCTGCACTCGTCCTCACAGGGGGCGAAGCACGCCCTGCCTAACGATATCGCCAGCGGGGTCTGCTCCTTGATTAGCTTGGACGCCTCTTTCGGCCTTCCGTTGGCGATGTGTGCTAGGTATCCCTGACAGTCGGTGCTCGCCGGGCATTCAAGGGAACACGGTCCCACACAGTCGCCGGTATGTTCTGATAACAAAAGCTCGATCGCCATCTTCCGGCCTTCCTGTACTTCTTCAGTATCCGTGGTTATCTCCATGCCGTCCTGTATGGGCGTATCGCATGACGTGGTGACCTCTGTACCCCTATCAGTTTCGATCTCGGTCAAACAGACCCGGCAGCCCCCGAAGGGCTCTTCGATGTACTCTATTTCACAAAGTGTAGGGATAAAAATATCGTTCTCTCTACAAACGTCTAAAACATTCTTTCCAGGTTCCGTCTCGTAATCTTCTCCGTCGATGGTAACCGTTATCTTGTCACTCATCTATTCCACCTCCACCGCATCAATGGGACAGACTTCTTCACACGTCCCGCACTTGGTGCACTTATCCTGATCTATCACGTGTTTAGATTGACTCTCGCCACTTATAGCATCGGCAGGGCACTCCTGCGCACACTGACCGCATCCTACACAGGCATCGGTTATGGTATAAGTGATCAGTTCCTTACACACCTTGGCCGGGCACGTTTCTTCCTCGATATGAGACGTGTACTCGTCTTCAAAGTATCGTAAAGTGGTCAGAACCGGGTTGGGTGCCGTCTGCCCTAGACCGCATAAAGAATAGTTGTTGATCTTATCGGCCATGACCTTCAGCTTTTCGATGTCTTCCTGATTTCCCTTTCCTTCAGAGAAATCGTCCAGCATCTCAAGCAGTCTCTTCGTACCGATCCTGCAGAATGTACACTTCCCGCACGACTCTTCCTGAGTGAAATCCAAAAAGTACTGGGCCACGTCGACCATGCAGTCATCTTCGTCCATGACTATCATCCCACCGGATCCCATGATGGCCCCGGCTTCAGTCAGTGTCTCATAGTCCACAGGGGTATCTAGATATTCAGAAGGAAGGCAGCCGCCCGATGGACCGCCCAGCTGTACGGCCTTGAAATCCTTATCCCCCTCTATCCCACCTCCGATATCGAATATGACCTCTTCCAGGGTCGTCCCTATGGGCACTTCAACAAGGCCGCCCCTATCTATCTTTCCGGCCAGGGCGAAGACCTTAGTGCCGCCGCTCTCATCAGTACCGATGGAGCTGAATTCCTCGGCACCGTTCCTCAGTATCCACGGAACGTTGGCCCAGGTTTCCACGTTGTTGATGTTCGTCGGTTCATCGAAAAGACCCTTCTGAGCAGGGAAAGGAGGTCTAGGTCTGGGCATGCCCCTTTCTCCCTCTACGGAGTGCATCAGGGCCGTTTCTTCACCACACACGAATGCGCCAGCACCCTCCTTT
>JAHENW010000134.1 GCA_018610025.1 Thermoplasmatota archaeon | reverse complement strand
CTGAAAAACCTAGAGCAAGGATGTAAAGGTTGAACAGCACCCTGAAGATGCCATTGCCGAAGGAGTACAGGACACTAGAAGCTAACAGCATCCTGGCGTTCCTGCTGAAGAGTTTCAGTGTGCCGAAGTACGACCTGAACCTCGACAGCATCCTTATACTGGGATACAAATGTACGTTAAAAAATTTAACTCTTTAATATCGATACCAAAGGTTAAAAAGAGGACTCCTTTTCTATTCTACAAGGTGTGAAGATGCCTAAGAACATGGCAGATAGGCTGCTTGAAGCTGTAGATGAAAAAGAGAATCCATCCGTTGTGGGACTTGATCCCAGGATACCGAGGATACCGAATCACATCAAAAGGGAGGCAAAGGAGAACGCATTCAGTCCCTTCGAAGCCGTAAAACTGGCCATTATCGAGTTCAACAAAGGGATAATCGACGCCGTAAAGGATATAGTTCCCGCCGTGAAGCCGCAGATGGCCTTCTACGAGCGTTACGGCAGCCAGGGGGCCGTGGCCATGGAGAAGACAATAAAGTACGCTAGAAGGCAGGGACTCTTTGTTATAGAGGATATCAAAAGAAACGATATAGGGAGCACTGCAGAGGCCTACGCAGAAGCACATCTTGGGGAGGTCGAGTGTTTAGAGGGAAAAAAGAGGGCGTTCGATGCAGACTTCATCACCGTGAACGCATACTTAGGTTCTGACGGTATAGAGCCCTTTTTGAACGTATGTAAAAAAGAAAACAAGGGCATATTCGTACTGGACAAGACATCGAACCCGTCGTCCGGCGAACTGCAGGATAGGAAGATCGAGGGGAACGGGAAGGTATACGAGCTCATGGCGGAGTTGACTGATAAATGGGGAGAAGAACTGGTTGGAGAAAGAGGCTATTCCTCCGTGGGTGCAGTGGTCGGGGCCACATATCCTGAAGAGGCGGAAAAACTGAGAAAGATGATGCTTAGAAATCTCTTCCTGGTTCCGGGGTACGGTGCTCAGGGAGGAACGGCGGACGATGTCATCCCATGCTTCAACGAGGATGGCTACGGGGCGATAGTGAACTCGTCCAGGGGAATAGATTATGCCTATGAGAAGGAAGAGTACCAAGAATACGGTCCAGAGGCATATGAAAAAGCATCGAAGAGGGCAGCACTAGACATGAAAGAGGACATCTTGAAATCATTGGAAAAAGGAGGAAAGGTGCCGGACGGTTGGTGATCAGATACCAACCTGCCTTTCGCTCAACTCTGTCCGGCTAAGAGTCTTATCTCATCCTTGAAGGGATGCTCGAATATTTTCTTTTCCATCTTTATCACCTCTTCTTTTTTTCTTTCAATTCTGTCCTGTCAAGAGCCTTACTTCGCTCATCAAATCGTTCGGAAACGGGCGGTTTGTTTTTCGGTTCTGCGGGTTTCGTACCATTTTTCTCACAGTACTCTATAGACCCTGCTATATTTATATTTAGCTTCAAAATAAAAATAGATAAAGGTAAAATCCGGGTGAGTTACGTCAACTTACGGTTTGAAAAAGTACACTGGCTCTTTTAATTTTTATTATCTTCTTATTAAATAAGTACACGATATGGATCTCTTTTTTATCCCCGGCCGCGAAGAACACTCCATAATCCTTTTATCTTTAAAACGCACTCGGACCATGCGAGTGAAAAATATGGGGAAAGAAGGTACCGAAGAAGGAACAACTGTGTTCGATGACGACAGTTTCGTCGATATATCGGAGATATTGGAAGGTCAGCACACAGGAAAAGAAGTCAGCATCCGCGGTTGGGTGCACCGTGAGAGGGACATAGGCAATATGCTCTTCTTCAATATACGGGATCCAACCGGAACAGTTCAGGCGACTATAGCCAAAGACAATTTCAACGAAGATAAGTTCGATAACATCAAAGGCCTCTTGGTCGAATCCTCCATAAAGATCCACGGGGAAGTGGCGGAGGACGAGAGGGCCCCCGGGGGCTACGAGATAAGGGCTATGGATGCCGAGATAGTACACGCCTCCGACGACTTTCCGATCCATGAAGATCAGAGTGTCGAGCACCTGTTGGACAACAGGCACCTTTGGCTGCGTTCCACAAAGATGAGGGATCTGATGACAATCCGCTCTACGGTCTTCGGAGCGATCCATGAATTCTTTAGAAAAGAGGGATACAAGGAATTCCAGTCACCTATTTTGACGCCGGTGGCCTGTGAAGGAGGTTCTACACTCTTCCCGGTGGAGTACTTCGACGACGAGGTCTACCTCACCCAGAGTTGGCAGCTTTACGCGGAGGCTGCGATCTATGGTGTGGGTGACATCTACACTATCGCACCGAGTTTCAGGGCCGAGAAGTCCAGGACCCCTCGACATCTCACCGAGTACTGGCACGCCGAGGTCGAGGGACTATGGCTGGATAACGACGATCTGATAGAACTGGGAGAAGGGCTCGTGCTCCACATCGTTGACAAAGTCCTCGATGAGAGTTTTGAGGAGCTGAAGAACATCAATGAAGAAGGTTTGGAGTACCTACAGAACTTGGAAGGTCCCTTCCCGCGCATCACATACGAGGAAGCGGTAGAGAAACTGAAAGACGCCGGTATGGACGTGTCGTACGGCGATGATTTCGGCGTTCCTGAGGAGAAAAAACTCACGTCCATGTTCGAGAAGCCCGTATTCGTGACCCACTATCCAAAGGAGATAAAGGCCTTTTACATGAAAAGAGACGACGACGACCCGTCCAAAGTCCTGGGATACGATCTCATGGTTCCGCACGTGGGCGAACTCATCGGCGGCAGCGTAAGGGAGACGGATGTTGACTCACTTGTAGATAGGTTGGAAGAAGAGGGAGAGGACCCGTCCATATACGAATGGTTCCTGGACACTAGAAGGTACGGCAGTGTTCCCCACGCCGGATACGGTCTGGGCATAGAAAGGGTGATCATGTGGTTGTGTAATTTGGATCATATAAGGGACGCCATCGCCTTCCCGAGGACCCCCAACCGCTCCAGGCCCTAGGTCATACTCTCAGCGTATTCGATATATATCTCCGCCGCCTTCACCAGTTCTAGTATCTCGATGAACTCGTCGGGTTTGTGAGCCCTATCCACCTGGCCAGGCCCGAAGATGAGCGTCTTCTCGTTCTCCTGATAGAACTTCACCATCTCCGTGCCGTAGGGCACCGACCATATATCCGCATCGGCGATCTTCATCATCTTACTGACACAGTCCAAGGTCTCGTCGACCCTAACGGGGTCCAGGTATTGGATCGTTGACTTATCGAACTCGGCATCTATGGGGTCGAATAGGTATTTTTCGAGTAGATCTCGATCGAACTGTGGAGGGAACCTGACGTCCACTTCTGCCATGCATTCTTTCGGTATAACATTGGTCGTGTTTCCCCCCTGTATAACGTCCACGCAGCATGTGAGTTCGTCCTTACTCGCCGGGACGGTATTCTTCACGT
>JAHENW010000133.1 GCA_018610025.1 Thermoplasmatota archaeon | reverse complement strand
TGGGCCAGGTACGAGAAATAGGGCACCACAGCCTTCCCTTCCTCGGCACCTGGTGGGCTCGACTGGGAGGAAAGATAGAAGATAGCGGCGGCATAGGCCACGGTTAGTATGAAAAGGACAAAAAAGATGAGTTTTTTTCTATCCATAGATCACTCACCGGTATCCTCGCCACTGTTTGAGCTTTTTCCTTCTTCATCCATCATCTCTTCGAGCTCCTCCTCTGATATCTTTTCCCCACATCTCGGACACACGCTTTCTCCTTCGAGAAGGGCGCCACACTCGGGACAGTAGTCCTCCAATTCCTCTTCTTTCTCGTCCAGACCCTCGGTACTCTCCTCACGGCTCCTCTTCATCTTCTTTCGCCACCAGAGCAATGAGATGCCGAAGACGTATACCAGGAACATGGATACGGTCTGGGGGATGAATCTAGATATGAAGGTTATCCTCTTGGATATGGTCAGGGGGCCGAAAGAACCCTGGGTTTCCTCCCACTGAGGGGACCCGTCGCTCCTATTCACCTTCAAAGAGAAGCTATAATTGTAAAGGTTTTCACCCAAAGTCAGGTTCTTGTAATATGTGCCGTTACTCCCCCGGTGTTCACTCATGTTATAGACTTTCTGCTCGTCTTGGATAGGACCGATCGTGCCCAGGTGTGTAATGTTCAATTGAACGGTGTAGTTCCCCTCCAACCCGTCCTCGATCTCTACGGTGAAATTGAATTCAGTATCCGCATTTCCATAAAGGGGGTTCACCGTCCCGTTCTTCAGGTGTTCAGATTCCTGTACGGTAGGCTCTTTATTGTACCATAGATGGACCTGGTAGAAGGATACCAGAAGGGCCATGACGAGGACGATGATCACACCCGCCACCAGTATCTTCTTCAAGTTCTTCTCATCATAGAATTTATAGATGATTAGAAGGGAGAGCACCGGCAAGACGAGGGTCATCAGGCAGGGGGAGATAAGCATCCAAGCTGAGACCAAACAGGCGGTCCCCACGTAGATCAAGATGGCAAAACGGGAATCGGGTACCGCTTTTATCCTCCGTTTGAGGTCTCTGAGTTTCTTTTTTCTATCTTCCATATCTCTACCTGCTCGACTTTATTCGATTAACATCGCTAGTATATATCTCTTTAAAAATATTCCTCATCCATTATCTCGTGCGGTTGTCGACCACCCATTCACCGTCCTTATAGACCTCCTCCACCAGGTTCACTCCAAAATGGTAGGGGATGTGTTGATGGGTGGGAACGTCCAGTATGAGAAAATCCGCCCTTTTACCTTCTTCTAAAGAACCGATGTCCGTTCTTCCTACGGCCCTGGCAGCGTTGTAGGTGGCCGCGTTGAGGGCTTCCGAAGGGATCATCTTCATCTGGAGGCAGGCAAGCGTGATTATCATCTGCATGGATTCTGTCCAGCAGTTTGGGTTCAGGTCCGTTGCTATCGCAACTGGCAGGCCCATATCCATCATCTTACGGGCCGGTGAGTACTCGTCCTCCATGAGCATGAAGGGGGTTCCCGGCAGTAATACGCCTATGGTACCACTGTCGATCATCTTCTTTATATCCTCTTCTGATGTAGTGACAAGATGTTCCGCCGATACGGCGCCTATCTCGCCGGCCATGGTGCTGCATCCGATATTCTCTATCTCGTCGGCGTGGACCTTTGCCTCCATACCGAGTTCCTGGGCCTCTTCCAGCAATTTTCGGCTCTCTTCAGCCTCGAAGACTCCCTCTTCACAGAAGATGTCACAGTACTCTGCCAACTCTCGCTCCGCGACCTCTGGTAATACTTTTTCACGGCAGTAATCGATGTAATTTGAACTGTCATCGAATTCAGGAGACAGTGAATGGGCACCCAGGTACGTGGGCACAAGGTCGACGGGATGGTCCTCGTTCAACCGCTGCATCACCTCGAGCATCTTCACCTCGTTCTCGAGGTCCAGCCCGTAGCCGCTCTTGACCTCTGCCGTGGTGGTGCCGTATCTCAACATGTTATCCAATCTCTCTCTAGAAAATATATCGAGTTCTGCCTTCGACGCCTCCCTTGTCCTCTCTACGGTCCGCTGGATACCGCCACCCTCTTCCAGTATCTCCATGTATGTTTTTCCCTCTATCTTCATGACCAGTTCATCCTCTCTAGAGCCGGCGAATACGAGATGCGTATGGGGATCGACGAAACCCGGGATCACCGTCTTCTGCGCTGCATCTACAACGGTCTCAGCGTCGTATTTGTCCATGATATCAGCCGTCTCTCCCACCGCGGTTATCACTCCATCTTTAACGGCTAGAGCCCCGCCGAGGATGCGACCAGTGTCCTTCATCTCTTCTCCTGTCTTCGGTTCCCCAGAGTCTCTCGAAGCCTGCATGGTATGTAGTTCAGAGGCACTTTTTACGATTAGATCGACTTCCATTTTATCCGACTCCTATCTTAGATCCTTCATCCGAACAGTCCCGTCTGACTCAATATCAGATAGATAAATATGATGGCTCCTATCACCATGGCGATGATGGCCCATATCTGGGCTATCGTTATCAGTATGTAGAGTTTAGCTTTTTTTTCCGGCGTATCGAAATACTTCTCGATGAGTTCCTTCACCCTATCACTACCACGGGGTATAGAGCTATTGCTCTTCTTCCATCATCGCCTTGATCTTCTTTCTTCTGACGAAGTTCTCCCTTTCCCTCTCCTCTATCTGTCTTTCGATGTACTTGATGGTGGCTTCCAACTTCGGTATGTATATGTATTCCAGGGCGTTGACCCTTCTCTTGGCCTTCTCTATCTCATCGGCCAGCTTGTTCAGTTTACCCTCCACTTCCGCTAATTGAAGTGAAACTTCCAGGGCTTCCTGAAAGCTCTCCACGGCTTCGTCCAATTTCACTGAGGTGTCCACATATCCATAGATCTTCTCCTCATCGATCACGGGTTTTAACTCCGGAACGGTCACCCCCATGATGTTATCGGACTCGATGGCTATCCCTCCCAGGGGTTCAGCCCCGTCGGCGATAGACGATATATCTCTCCGCCCCATTATCATCTCGGCATCCATGAGTGTTTCGTAACTTCTCTCCAATACCTCCTCTAACTCATCTCTTAGTTCCTTTCTTTTATCCACCACTTTGAAGAACTCGTTGATCAAGGCGTCCTTCTTTTCGCTCAGGAGTTCGTGGCCGTTCTCGGCAAGCATCTGCCTTTTGCGTATACGAAGGAGTTCCATCCGAGTGGGTTTCACATCCTCGAGTTTATCTGCCATCGAAAGAAGCAGTTCTGAGACAGTTATTATATTTTTTGGAGGTCATCTGCGAACTTCAGAGCGTCCTCGGTTTCTGGTAAAAAATCCCTTTCACTGAGTTCTTTTCTTATCTTTTCTAAGGTCCAAAATTTCCCTTCCTCGAACTCATCTGGCAGCAGTTCTATCTCCCTTGGGTCCACAACCGTTTCGTAGAGTTGGACGTATTCCTTTTCTTCAGCTATGTCTTTTACGAAAGAGCCCACCTTCTCGTATTCCCCAACCATACCGATCTCTTCTCTCATCTCTTTTCTCAGTGACTGTTCATACGAATCACCGGCCTCCACGTGTCCGCCTAGAACGATACTCCAGTGACCCGGGAAGAACTCCTTGTCTTCACTCCTTTTGGTAACCAGGATCTTTCCATTCGGTGCCCGGACGAAGAACATGACACTCCTGTGTGGGAGTTCCTCCTGGTGCACTTCATCTCTGGGTCTCTTGTCCACCACCTGATTATCTTCATCTACCACATCAAGGTACTCCATGCCTGTTCAACAAAGTCAGGTTATAAATCATATTCGGTGAGATACTTGCGTCCCTATGCAAATGTTTAAGTACTTTTTTTCTAGTCCTACAACAGATGGACGAAAGTCAAGGAAAATTTGGCCTGAAGGAGATCTGGTCCGACTTCAAGTTGATGTTCAAGTACCGGGAGCTGCTGATCCTGAGCTTCGCTATCTTCGTGAGCATGATAGGATTTGGACTCATCATGCCCTTCTTACCCAAGTATGCAAGGGATTACGGTGCTACGAAAACGCAGGTCGGCATGATGATGGGACTCTTCGCCGTGGTCAGGATCTTCTCTTCGCCCATAGGAGGGTGGCTTGCGGACAAGGTCGGTAGAAAACCCATAATGGTCGGCGGCATGTTCCTTTATACCGTGGTGATGTTCCTCTTCGGAACCGCTGATTCCATCCCCGAGATATTTTTGTACAGGGGAGCCCAGGGGGCGGCATCCGGGCTGGTCTGGCCTGTTGCCATGACGTATATCGGAGACGTGGTTAAAGAAAGGGAAAGGGGGAAGGCCATGGGACTCTATTCCATAACATTCGCCAGCGGTAACGCCGTTGGACCGATCATGGGGGGTGTGATAGCCACCAGGTACAGTCTTTCGGTGCCTTTCTACTTCACT
>JAHENW010000132.1 GCA_018610025.1 Thermoplasmatota archaeon | reverse complement strand
GATCCATTTTTACCTCCTATATATCACTGAATGTACTCGAATTCCTATGTGTAATAATACTTATAAGAATTTTGATAGCACATTTGGGATAAACATTTATGTTCATGATATTTAGATTATAATGATATGACCTACGGTATAGGAGATACGTCACTGGTCGAGGCAGAACGGTTGGAAGAAGAACTGGGCATAGAACAGATATACCTGAAACTAGAGGGTGAGAATCCCACGGGTACTCACAAAGACCGTTTAGCAATACATCATGCAGACGACGCTATCATACGTGATTTCGATGCCATAACTGTGGCATCATGCGGTAATTACGCCCTAGCCATGAGTTTCGTCGCCGGTAAGCTGGATCTTTCCTGTAAGATATTCATGCCCAAGAAATATTCTGGACTTCTGGTGAAAAAGATCAAAGAGAACGGGGCAGAGGTTTACCGGGTGGATGGTGGATACGAGGAATCCGTTGAAAGGAGCAGGGAGATGGCAGAGGAAAATGGGTGGTACGACGCCAACCCAGGGAAGAAAAACACCCCTATATCACTCGTGGCGTATACAGATATAGCCGAGGAGATACAGAAGTCACTGTGCGGTACACCGGCCACCCTGTCTATCGCCGTGGGTAACGGTACAACATTGGCCGGCATACATCTGGGCTTTCGACTGCTGTGGAGGAAGAACCGTACTGAGGATATACCCGCCATGCTGGCGGCCTCCAGCAAGGATAATAATTCAATAATATATACTGTCATGAGAGGTGAGAGGGAGATAATCGATCTAGACCCGGATTCCCTGAACGAGACGGAGGTCAACGAGCCCCTTCTTAACTGGAAAGCCCTCGACGGCCAGGAGGCCATAAACGCCATATACGATACAGGCGGGGCCGGTTTTGGCCTAACCGATGAAGAACTGCTTCATTATCAGGACCTGTTGAAGGAAAAAGAAGACGTCAAATGTCTACCGTGTTCCGCTGCGGCCCTAGGCGCCCTCGATAAGTATTTAGAAGATGAGGATGTTCATGGCAAGCATGTGGTTGTTGTTACATCGGGTGTAAAAAATGTTCGGGATTGAAGAGAAGATACCTGCCCTGATATATGCTGAAGGTGAGTTCGGAGAGTTGGATGGAAAAACGGCAAACGGCCTTGTGCGCTTCTCCGAGAAGTACGAGATACTTGGGGTCATCGATAGTACGAAAAAAGAGGAATATGTGGACGAGGTATTGGAGGATGTCGACAAAGAGATCTCCATATTTGACAGCCTGGAGCACGCCCTAGATCGTCTAGATAAAAAGCCAAGGGCCTTCATAAACGGCATAGCCAGGGACGGCGGTGCATTCCCCTACGATAGAAAGGATGTTTTCTTCAAAGCCATGGAGAACGGCATGGATATAGTGCACGGAGCTCATGACCACATATCTGAAGAAGAGGAGTTCAAGGAGAAGGCGGAGGAGTACGGGGTGGAGATATGGGATGTTAGAAAGGAGCCAAAGGACCCGCACTTCTTTACGGGGAAACTGAGGGATATCGATTATCCACCGAGGGTACTGGTCTCCGGCACCGACTGCGCTATCGGTAAAAGAACGTTCTGTATAGAGCTGTACAAGGAACTCAAGGAGAGGGGCTATGATCCAGCCTTCATCGCTACCGGTCAGACGGGCATGATCCAGGGAGCAAGATATGGATTTCCCCTTGACGGTGTGAGGGGGGACTTCCTGAGCGGTGAGGCGGAACACGTCGCTTGGGAGGCGTCTACAAATAAAAAGCATGACGTGCTGATAATCGAAGGCCAGGCTTGCATAGCTCATCCACAGGGCGGCAACCCGCTGGCACTACTCAAAGGTGTACATCCACACGGTGTGGTCCTTATACACGCACCGGCTAGAGAGCACAAGGAAGGGCTGCCTGACCAGGGTCCGCCGGACCTAGATGAGGAGAAAGACACTGTAGAATTCTTCTATCCCGATTCTGTCATCGCCATAGGTCTTAATCATGAAGGAGATATAGACGTGAACGAGTGGGTGAGAAAGTACGAAGAGGAATACGGTCTCCCGGTTGAAGACGCCCTAAAAGGGAGGCCCACAAAGACGGCGGATAAGATAGAGAAGCTGATAAAAAGTTATAGGCCCGAGGGATAAGGGTGGCATAGATGAGTGATTTAACCGATGAGTTAGATGATTTGGATGAAGTGGAGTACCGTACAATAGAAGGGGATGTGAGCGAGGATACACTAGAGTTATACCTCGACCTTCTACATACGTACCTGACCAAATTCATATCTAGAGAAGCCCTCAGGAGCGACCTACAATACTGCTTTCAAAACGGAAGGGTGGTGGGCGCTTACCTAGAGAGCGAACTGATAGCCGCCGTGGCCGGGGTATACACCCCCTTCTTCGACAAGTTTCACATCGCACATATAGCGGTAGTAGAGGATCATCAGGGAAGGGGCATAGGGAAGGAACTGACCAAGAAGGTGATACCAGATGACACTGGAGCTTCGGTTCATCTTAACATAGGAAATCCAGGGATAGAAGAGTTCTACGAGAAGATGGGCTTCGAGGCCACCCATACACGTTTCAAGAGAAGTACGGGTGAAGATAAGAAACCCAGTGATTGAAGAAAATGAAGAAAAAAAGAAAAAAGTTTTGACCCTTGTTCTCCTGCTCAGTAACCCTCGATACCTTCGTCGACTTCCATCTCGTCCTCGATGACCACCTGGGCCGCTGCTATCCTTGCCACAGGTACCCTGTAGGGCGAGCAGCTGACATAGTCAAGATTTTTTCTGTAGCAGAACTTCACCGATGACGGTTCGCCGCCGTGCTCACCGCAGATACCGACGCTCAGGTCTTCTTTTGTCTCTCTTCCCCGCTTGGTACCCATCTCTACGAGCTGTCCGATACCGTCCTGGTCTAATACCTGGAACGGGTCCTCATCCAAGATACCCTTGTCCAGGTACGCTGGAACGAAGGTACCTACGTCGTCCCGGCTGTATCCCAGTCCCATCTGTGTTAGATCGTTAGTACCGAAGGAGAAGAAATCTGCCTCCTCGGCGATCTCGTCTGCTGTGAGTGCCGCCCTGGGTATCTCTATCATGGTCCCGACCTGGAAATCGACTTCCGTCCCTTCTGAAAAGACATCCTCTTCAACCGGCTCGACGACCTCTTCTCTCACCGTCTTGAGTTCGTTCATGTTCCCTGCAAGGGGCACCATTATGTGTGGTTCG
>JAHENW010000131.1 GCA_018610025.1 Thermoplasmatota archaeon | reverse complement strand
TCCGCTCGCCCGAGATACCCCCTATAATATGGATATTGGCCACCATGGCATTCCTGGCTGGAGCCGGCAGGGAGATCATGAAAGACGTCATGGACATCGAGGGTGACAAAGAAGAGAAAGTGCGTTCACTGCCCATGTACATCGGCACCCGTGGGTCTTACGCTGTGGCCTCGATATTCTTCCTTTCAGCAGTCGCCGTAAGCCTTTTACCTTTCTTTTACCGCATCGCCGCCACCTTCTATCAGGATATGTTATACCTGATTATCGTACTGATAGCCGACACCATATTCGTATCTATCTCCCTGTTATTAACACTCGGTAAGAGGGATGCCACCCGATTATATCGCCACCTCACTTTAGGAGCGATGGTCATCGGTCTTTTATCTTTTCTGGCAGGCTCTCTTTTTTAGTCAAACAAGCTGCCTATGATGAGCGGCAGTAACACCGTAGCGTCTCCCTCTACCGTTATAAAATCGGCCTCCTCCCTCACCTTTCCCCATGACACTGCCTCTCTCACCCTTGCCCCGGAGAGGGAGCCGTCGTACTCCGGTGCAGTTGTGATGTAGACCGCCCTATCCAACCCGTCTCTGAACTGGTTCCACCATATGGTATGATGCTTTGATATACCCCCGCCGATCATCAAAGCTCCAGTTTCGTCTGCGGGAAAAACGATATCGGCCAGTTCCTGTTCGTCCCTCATCAGGTCTAGCTCGAATTCTTTATGGTTCTGCCAGAACATCCACAGCTGTGAGCCGAAGGCGCCGTCCGTTATCCCGGGAACGTACACAGGTATCTCATTCTCCGCGGCCCAGTATAGGATGGAATCTTCGTCGTCTATCCTCTTACCGAACTCCCAGATGATCTCCTTCGTATTGAACGAATATCCCTCCTCCTCAGTTATCTGGTCCAGCATGGGCTGCATCTTCTGTTCTAAAACCTCGCCGTAAGACGAATCAGGTATGAATATGTTCCCGAGTCTATTCACGTTCTGCTGGTGCAGAGATATGTCGTCGGCGGTAAAGGAGCCGTGATGGTAATCGTCCCAGACCCTAGCCAGATCGTGATCCAAAGTCCCGCAGGTCGTTATAACAACATCGAACAGTTCCCTCTTAACGGCCTCCTTGATGACCCCCCTTGTTCCCGTAGAGACGATACAGGCCGGGAAGGAAAGGAAGTTCACACACTCGTCCTCGAACATCCCCTGTAAGATCTTCTTTGCCAGCCCTACTTTCTTGGCTACGAACCCTCCCGCAGATTCGTACTGGTCTACGGTCTCTTTCAGCGGTGTTTCCCCGTCTATATCCAGGTCCTCTACTCTGCGCCTCTCCATCTTTATCGTGGATTGATAGAAAGTGCTAAAATAAAAAGATTGTTGGAGTATCCATATTGGAAGTTGGAATGTATTGAAGTATCATCGAAGATTTCGTCTGACAAAAACCGTCACGATCTGATTAGTCCCTTTTAATAAAGGAGGTCTATCATACGTAACACCATAAATCCAGCCTCTATCAGGGAAATACTTTAAATAGGGAGGTTAAGATAGTGGAAACAGATTTGAAATACCTGAAGGATGGGATTCATCATGGAATCTATAGTTAACGATGCTTTAGATAGGCACGAAAAAGAAAAAGAGACTGGAAAGGAGAAGCCTCGAGGCAAAACGATTGAAGACGTAGACGAAGAAGAGATAGAAGAGGCGCCTGAAGATGAGGAACTAAAAGAACTTCTGGACACCCTTGAAGTGAAGATAAGGATCTTTGGATGTGGAGGCGGAGGGAGCAACACCCTTGATCGTCTGACACAGGAAGGTATAAGCGATGCAGAACTGATCGCCCTTAATACCGACGCAAAACACCTTGCCCACACCCATGCCCAGAAGAAGGTTCTTTTGGGTAGGAAAACAACAGGGGGTCTGGGAGCCGGAGCAAGACCAGAAGTAGGCGAAGAGGCCGCTAGGGAATCGAAAGAAGAGTTGAGAGAACATGTCGAAGACTCTGACATAGTGTTCATAACCGCCGGCATGGGCGGAGGTACCGGTACGGGCGCTGCACCTATAATCGCTGACCTAGCCAGAGAAGAAGACGCTCTGACCATGGGCATCGTCACCCTCCCCTTCGAAGCAGAAGGCAAGGAGAGGATGGAGAACGCTAGGAAAGGTCTATCGCGGCTGGAGCGACACTGCGACACCACTGTAGTCATACCCAATGACAGACTTCTAGACCTTGTACCCGACTTACCGTTAGATGCGGCCTTCAAGGTGGCCGACGAGATACTGATGGAATCGATAAAAGGCATGACAGAGATAATCACCAAACCAGGGCTGGTGAATTTGGACTACAACGATGTCAGAACCATAATGGACGACGGTAAATTGGCCATGATAGGCATAGGAGAATCTGACGATCCGAACAACAGGGTAAAGGAAGCAGTCGATCAAGCCATCGGCTCACCACTGCTCGGCGATATGGACATCAGTGACTCACAAGGGGCCTTGATAAAGGTCACCGGCGGTCCTGATATGACGGTTACAGAAGCTGAAGAAGCTGCCGACCTGGTCAACGAGAGGATCTCCAAGGATGCAAGGATAATATGGGGTTGTAATGTAGAAGAAGAACTGAAGAACACCATGAAGATCCTCCTGGTACTGACGAATGTACATTCAGATTCCGATAAATTCGCCGATATGGCATACAGGTCTACTGCTGGTGGCCTCGATCAAGTTCAATAGGATATACCGCCGATAAACTGGGTTTGATGGATAAAAATGTAACAAAAAACCTATTACTTCCTTTCCAAATCTTAGCCTCATGATGGCTAAAGGAGGTCTAGTGCCCGTTGTCCTATCCACCCTTCCTTCGGTTGTCATATTTTTACTCTCTTTTTTCTTTTATCCACCTTTTGTGTACCCAGCTCTTCTCCTCATCTCACTCCCGGTTTTCACACTTTACTTCTTCAGGGACCCAGAAAGGAAGATATCCCATGGTATAGTGTCCCCTGCCGACGGCAAGGTCATCCGGGTAAATGATGAAGAAGAGAAGAGGATAGACATCTTCATGGGCGTGGATGACGTGCACGTGAACAGGGCCCCGATAGGGGGAGAAGTGGAGGAGATGAGGAGAGAGAACGGCGGCCATGCTCCAGCTTACTCTGAGAGTAGTGAGAACAATGAAAGACTCGTCATCACTTTAAAAACTGACCACGGGTCTGTTAAGATCACCCAGGTAGTGGGTATATTCGCCCGTCGGATAGTCCCATATGTTCAGGAGGGAGACACATTGGCAAAGGGGGAAAAGATCGGGATGATCCGGTTCGGTTCTCGAGTCAAACTGGAGCTACCTTCTTCTATGGAATTCGAGGTGGAGGAGGAAGAGAGGGTTAGAGCGGGAGAGACCACGCTGGGGGATTGGCATGGCCGGTAAATATTCACTCACCCTGGCGGATTCCATAACCTTCAGCAACGGTATCCTGGGATTCCTGGCTATAACCTACGTTATCGATGGGAAATTCTTTCTCTCGGCCATGCTATTACTGACTTGTATCCTCATAGACGGAATGGACGGTTGGGTGGCCAGGAAGATGGATATCGAGCATGAGATGGGATCATATCTCGACATGGCCTCTGATATGGTGTCTTTCTGCTTCGCCCCGGCTTTACTCCTGTACACGGCCTTCTACGATATAAGTAAGGGCAGGGCATGGCAGAATTTTCCCAACGCGCTGGCCACACTGGTGGCGATGAGCATCGTTTTCCTGGGAGTGCTCCGACTCTCCCGTTTCGCCGACGAGGACGATGATAGGAACGTCAGCGGTCTTTACAGGGGACTCCCTACCCCGGCTCTCACCATCATCATAGTCACCAGCACCTATCTCTTCGGCTGGGGTTCCATCTGGGGATACCATCCCGTAAAAGTCCTCATCGGTACGATGCTCGTATCACTGCTCTTCTATACGGATACGGCCTATCCTAAACTGCACACAACCCTGTTAACCGCTTCAGGAGCGGTAGCTGTCATCCTCGGTTTGTTCGGATTCTTACTTTCAAAAATTAATTATCCCATGGGCCCTTATCTGATATTGATCACCTTGATCATAATCTCGATATATGTGATATTCGCACCCTTCATGGTGGATAAAGATGTCAGATGATATGGAAGAAAAAGCGGAAAAGTATTTCGACTGTACGAACAGAGAGAGAGTGGCCTTCGAATTGGGCATAAAGCTGGGTGCCCTCTTTCACCAGTTCATAGGTGCCCCGGTCAGCAGCAAGAATATCTCCATCCTAGAAGAGGCCATCAAGAAGACCACGGAGAGACAGGCCTTCGTCAAAAAGGTGGAGATCCATATAGAGCCCAGAGGTCTTGAGAAGAGACCAGATACCAAGTTCTACGACTATACCACACTGAATGGAGACATGATAGAAGCTCGAGTAGAGGTCGAATATGAGGGGATCAATGCCGTTGGTCGATTGGAGTACATGGAAGAACTAGACTATCCTCTCATGTATATCGAAGAGATAGGAGAATCAGGAGAATCAACCTCGAACGATTAGAATTAAACAAAATACTTGTATTAGTTTAACAATAGTGGGTGAGAGATAAGATGCCTAAGAGTCTTAAGATAGGTATTAGTGGGCCACTAGGAATCGGTAAATCTGAAACCTTGAAGACCATCATAGATATGCTGGGCGACGAGGATATAAGCGTAGGTGGGATGCTCACCGACGTTATAATGGAAAATAACAGACCGGTCGGATATCAGGTGATGGATTGGGGGACCAAAGAGAAATCTGTGTTCGCTCACATAGATATGGATTCATCTACCGAGGTAGAGGGATACGGGGTGAATCTTGACGCCCTGAACGAAGTGGGCGTTAAGGCCATCGAGAAAGCGGTCGAGGAGAAGGATGTTATCTTAGTGGACGAAGCCGGTAAGATTCAGGTGAATAGCGATAAATTCAATCAGGTGGTCAAGGCGGCCATGGACATGGATAAGATAATGATCATCACATTTCATAAGAAGTCCAGGAGCCCCTTACTCCAAGACATACGTAGACGGGACGATGTCCGGATACTGGAATTGACCGATGTGAACAAGGACCTACTTCCATACAAGGTGGTCGACCTTATAACCGATGAACTAAATAAATAACTGAATAAACGGCTTACAAAATTTAAGGGATGAAAATTTGAAAACCGTCAGGGAAGGCAAGGTCGAGATATCTGTTCCCGAGTACCAAGAAGGCCTCGGACCCAAGACCAAGGACAAAGAGGTCTTCTACAACCCGGCCATGGAGCTGAACAGGGACATATCTATATCTTTTTTGAGGGCCTGCAGTGAAAGAAACGACCTGGGGTTAGAAAAACTCTTGGACGGTATGGCCGCCACCGGTATTAGGGGTATCAGGATGGATAAAGAGCTTGAGGGTATGAAGGTCTACCTGGTGGACATATCCGACGCATCCTATGAACTGATACAGAAGAACATCGAGAAGAACGGTGCCAGCGCAAAGGTCTTCCATCAATCCATCGAGAAACATCTGATAGAGAACAGGTACATGTATGATTACATCGATGTCGACCCCTTCGGGAGCCCGATACTGTATTATCCCCTGGCTGCCAGGTATGTGTCTCACGGAGGGATAGTGGGGGTCACGGCAACGGATACGGCGGTACTCAGCGGTACCTATCCAAAAACATGCTGGCGGCGCTATTCCTCTTGGCCGAAGAACAATTGGTGTCGGCATGAGAACGGTCTCAGGATATTGATATCTTATTGTGTAAGGGAAGCGGCACGCTACGACCGCAGCGTGCGGCCTATCCTATCTTACTACGACGGCCATCACCTGAGAACCTATCTGAAGGTGGAGGAAGGTGCAGAGAGGGCTGATGAGGCACTGACGGAACTGACCAACTATGAATTCACGGGTTTCGGCTGGGAGGAAAAGGGGAACGGCGATACCGGACCTATGTGGAAGGGCGGCCTTTTCTCGGAGTCCATATTGAAAGAGATGGAGCCGGTGGGCAGCATGGACGGGGCCCTATTGGAAACCTGGAAAGAGGAGGTGGGTAAACCTTCACTTTTCTACGACAGCAATATAATAAGTAAAGAGATGAAACTAGCCCCTCCCCCGCTATATGATCTCATAGACGAGTTGAGAGGAAGGGACTGGAGGGCATCGAGAACCCATTTCACCTCGACTGGCTTCAAGACGGACGCACCGGAAGAAGAGATCGGCGAAATCGTCAGTGCCGTCTCATCAGGTTGAGGCGCCATCTTTCACCCGGGATCACTCCCTACCCGACTAGTGAATTCGATAACTGGACACTCTTGGAGGCATTCACCGCACTGTACACAACTTTCTTCGTCCAATCTTATACCGTTATCGAAGTACAGAGCTTCCTCGGGGCACTTTCCGATACAGACGTCGCATTCGACGCAATAGGCGGCTTTGAGATAAAGGGGACGCAGTTCATCCCCACTCAGACTCTCCTCAGACTCCGCCCCGATTATAGGTAGGAGGTCCCTCACCTGATCGTCCTCCATCATCTTCTCTTTCGAGGGAAGTTCTATAGTGATCTTATCCCTCTCCAGCTCTCTTTCTATCGCTCCATGAGAACCCTCTAGATATCTCTCCATCTCCTTTGGAATGTCGACCCATCTCCAAAGTCCGAGTTCTAACCACTCTTCGGGAAGGTCCTCCCTCTCCATATAATCCACGAGTAGTTTTTTGAATCTCTCGAACTCGGGCAGGCCCTCTTCAACTCTCTTCAGTTCAGCTAAGTCGGAGGCGGGACATAACCAGCATCCGATCCTTTCAAAACCTTCCTCATATTTGGGATTCCAGTCGGCGTCTTTCATGAATAGAAGTAACCACACGTGAAAGGCCGTCCAGTCCTGTATAGGCGAGGCACCGAACTGTCCGGGTACCCATGGATTCTTCCAGGTACTCCCCTTCATCATCCTCTGCCTTGATTCGTACCTTCTCTGACCGATGAACGAAAGAACGCCAACGGGATATTCTTCTATAATCATCCTGGACGTAGGACCGAGCTTGCATGTCTTACAGCACCACCTGTAGTCTCTAGCCGAGGGACCGAAATGTTCCACGCTATCCCAGAATCCGCCCTCTGCCTTTCTTTCCTTCAACTCCAAGTCGTACTTTTCCGCCGTATTTCTCACGTTCTTCACGGTCTCAGGGAACTCTATACCTGTATCCACGAAGAGAAGGTCAGGCTCTATCCCGCTTTCAAGGACTAAAAGGAGGGTGGCCAGCGAGTCTTTCCCACCGCTGTAGGAGACCGCCGGAGGGAGGTCGTTTTCCTCTACTTTTTCCCTGACAAAATCCTTGGCCGACTCAATCCTTTTCTCCATGAGTTCTCGATTAGCTTTGATAACTGAATCCCAGTTCTGTTCTTTCCTCTCAACGACAAAATCGTCCACCCTCCATCTGTTCTTCACACCCTTACCCGAATCGTTTTCTATCATAACTCCCCCATCTTTTTCCGCCTTCCCCGATGCCAACAAGTCCCCTTCCTCGCTGAAGATCATGACCTCTTCTCCTTCCCGTACGCCCTCGTCTCCCCTCAATATGCCCGGTGCCAGGGCGCTAGCACCGTCTAATATGGGCTCTACAGCACCCCCATCCATGATCATGTAATTCTCATCCGGGAGTGATAGACCCTTCCAGGGTCTGAGGATGAACTGATAGGGCTCTTTTCCCTCCATCTTCCTCTTTAAGTTATATTTCAGCGTCCCGACCACCCTTCCATCCACTATCACCTCATCCATCCTATCTAGGGCAGGGGCTCCATTCAACAGGACAACCTTCTCCTTAGGTATGATCTCGTAGGAATAATCTTCGCCCCACTGAGCGTCTATCACCTCTCTTATCAATCCGATATCGTGCTGGAAGGCCGGACGCACATCTCCTGGCGGAGTGATCTCTACTTTCCTCCCCTCTTCAGAACATATCCCACATTTACCCTCCTCCACCAATGGAAGATTACATCCATCGCACCAGTGAAGGTGTATCTTCCCCAATCTTTCTACTGGCATAAAGCATCATCCAAAAGTCAATCAGGGCTTCAGAGATAAAACATTTGGGTTTTAATCCCACCTTATTCAACTGGTATGATTCTACGGTCCGGCAGGTTCTCCATGACCTCTTTGGCCGTACTGCTCTCCATGAGTCTTTCAAGCACTCCCTTATGGGACGGATGGATTATCACATATCGAGCATCTATCTTTTCGAATTCATCTATTATCTCGTTCCCTATGTCTTTCCCCCTCCGAAGATGCACCTCAGTGGGTATGTCAAAGGCTTCAGTCAGTTCGATTATCTCCGCCGCATATTCGTCGGCCTGCTGTTTCTTCTCTTCTCTAACCGTCTCCAAAAAATCATTTTTTTCTTCTATACCCACCTTAGCATCGACGACCTGGGGTATCTCTTCTTCCTTTATGATCTTGGTGATGATGATCTTCGTGGGCTCTGTGTTCAAGATGACCTTCTTTATCTTCTTTAAAGCCGATTCACCGTACTTCACTCGATAGCTAGCTATGAGGAGAACTCTTTCCTTTTCCTCGCTATTTTTTGTTTCTAGGGGCATCAATTGCCTCCGTCAAACATCAATAGCTCTTTTTTCGAGGGCACTTTTTATTTCACTCGCGTCTATGAGATATGGATGACTATAAATATATTTTGTATGTATCCTAAGAGAGCAGGGCGATCTTCTTCTCACCGAGGTCTCTCTTTATCTCTTCACCTGTACTGCCTTCGAGTAACTTTCCTAGCGGTCCTTTCTCTGGAGTGTGGATCACCACATGGTCGGCTCCAGTCTCTCTCACTCCCTTTATGACCTCCTCGGCGACATCCTTGCCTTTCCTCAGATGGACCTCCGTCGGCGGGTTCATCTCGTCTGTCATCTCTATCAGTTTTGAGGCGTATTCATCCGCCTTCTCCTTCTTCTCTTCTAGTACGGAATCCAGGAAGTCCTGCATCTCCTCTCTGCCTATCTTGGCTTCTACGACCTCAGGGGTTGGCTCCCTTTTTATTATCTTGAGTATCACAATCCTGTCCGGTCTTTCCTTCTCGATTATATCCTTCATCTTTAACAGCGACTCATCGGTGTACTTCTCTCGATAGCTTGCTATCAGCAGGGTCTTGGTAACTGTTTTCTCTTCTTCTTTTCTCTCGTCCGCTTTATCCATATATTTTCACCTCTACCAGAGTCCTAGAAGTTTCCACCACCCCAATCCGATCGTCAGGAAGGACGCTATACC
>JAHENW010000130.1 GCA_018610025.1 Thermoplasmatota archaeon | reverse complement strand
TTGACCTAGATCAGAAGATGCTCAAATCTTTGATGGATATCCAGGAGAAGTTGCATCTGACACTGGGAAGGGAGAGGAAAAAGGTGGCCATCGGGATACACGATTTCGAGCCAATCGAGCCCCCTTTCACGTATAAAGCTGTTAAGGGAGATGAGATCAGTTTTGTACCCTTGGAAAAGAAGAGAGAGATGGATCTGAACGAGATCTTGGAAAATCACGAGAAAGGAAAGAAATTCTCGTCGATCCTTTCGGAACACGACAGGTATCCGATCATCCTAGATGATAACGGAGAAGTACTCTCCTTTCCCCCGATAATAAACGGCACCCTTACCAACGTGACCGAGGAATCTTCTGAGCTCTTCATCGATATGACGGGAACTGACGAAAAGGCCCTAGAGGATGCCCTCAACATACTCTGCTGCCTCTTCTCCGACCGGGGGGCGGATATCTATACCACCACGGTCAGCTACGGTAGCAGAGATAGAACGTATCCAGACTTGAGTCCTGACATCATAGAAGTGAATATCAACGAGGTCAGTGATATCCTGGGGAAAAAGGTCGAGAAATCCGAGGTGATGGATATCATAGCACAGATGAGGTACTCGGTAGAGGAGGAGGGAGAAAAGAAGCTGAGGGTGGGATATCCTCCTTATAGACACGACATACTTCACCCATGGGATGTGATCGAGGACATAGCTATCGGATACGATTATGACAATCTTGAAGGAGAGATTCCAGAACGGATGACTGTGGGAAAGCCGGAAGAGAAGAAAGAATTGGAAGCCGTCCTGGCAGATATCCTGATCGGATACGGTTTTCAGGAGGTGATGAACTACCCTTCCAGTTCTCCTAAGCTAGACTACGAGATGATGGGAGCTGAAGAAAAGGATTCTACATCTTTGATAGATAATCCAGTTACTGAAGATAATATATCAATCAGAACATGGCTGCTGCCGCAATTATTGAAAAATCTCGAAATGAATAGGGAGAAATCTTTACCTCAGAAGACCTTCCAGATCGGAGACGTAGTGGAAGGAGATGAACAGTATATGAAGGTTTCAGGTGTGTTAACTAGTGCAGATACCGGCTTCACCCAGATTAAATCTATTGTAGAAGGGATGACTCAAGCAATAGGTCTGAAAACGGAGTTGAGGGAAAAGGAACACCCGAGCTTCATCGATGGTAGATGTGCCTCCTTGAAAAAAGACGAAGAGGAGATAGGTTATTTCGGAGAGATACATCCTTCAGTCCTGGAGAGATTTGGACTCGAGAACCCGGTTACTGCCTTCGAGATGAGACTAGAAGGCATCCAAGACCTGATTAGAAGGTTAGATTAAGGACTCTTCCAAGGACCTATTCTTACGGCAGTTCATATCCTCAGGTCATATCATTTTATTTGGGAAAAATACTTATCTGCTATTCTCATAGAATGGAGCGATATGGATAAAGAGGAACTTCAGAAGAAGGAGGTCGCATTGGCCGTTGTCGCTGTGATATTACTGGTCTCAGCGGCGATCTATTTCAATTTCTTCATGGGTACCCCGGAAACGGATAATGGGTCCCCGGGCATAGATAGATCATTGGATTTTCCAGAGGATGAAGGAAGCCACGACGAGGTGTTTGAAAGTTGGGAGTTCATGGCGACTTTTGAAACCGATGAGGGGGCAGAATTCGAGATGGTCACTGCCTTTTCGAATCGGAGTGATGATATCTTAATTCAATATCAACTCATAGATAATGATAAAAAATCTGGAGAGAAGTATTATATAGACAATTTAGAAGGAGGGAAACTTGAAGCGGCTAGGGATGAGATGTTGGTTTATCTATCAAAAAAGGATTTTTCTACCAATATAAACTCCCAGGGAGAGTCAAGATATACGTTACAGAACGAATATCCCAGTGGAATAAAGATTGAAATGAATATTATGGACAAAAAAGGGCCAGTTCTGTGGGGAGGAGATGGAAAATTATATCATCCTGACTTAGGGACCATCTTTGGATACTCCCAACCGCATTTTACTCTTGATGGTAATATAAGCATCCCTGGGAAGGGGAGTATGAAGATCACAGGAACGGGCTGGCTAGAACATGTATGGGGTGGTGACATAGTCGGATTTACCCAAGAAGAATGGCAGATCCAGCTGGACAATTCTGTTGAAATCTTTTTATCAAAATCCTATGACCCAAAAAAGAGTCACCCAGAAGACCTTCTCTTTTATATGGCTACCATGATTCATAAGAACGGAGATACGATCAAATATGAATTGGAGGAGAGTATAAAACTCCAGACCCTTGATTACAGGATCATACCGGCTAGTGAAGATAATTCCAGCTGCTGGGCCCATAAATGGCGCATCAAGACCAACAATATGGATATCACCATCACTCCGTCAATGGATGAAGGTACTTCTAAGGTGGGATGGTTGGGATTTGCCGAAGTAAAAGGAGAGTTTCAGGGTGAAAAGATTACGGGGAAAGCCCTCTGCCGGTTGAGTGAGACCTATAAAAGCAAACCTGGAGTTAAAGATGTCGATGATGATTTCAGCGAAGGTCACCAGGGCCCCGTGAATGTCACGGCCAATATCACCTATATCCCTCCAGTCGAGCCAGAGGAGATAACTTTGCAGTATAGACTAAACAATCAAACCTGGCATTCTATCAAGATGAAGGATACTGGTGAAGAGTGGGGCGCAGAAATTCCCGAACAAGACGAAGGTGTAAAAGTCGACTACCGGATCAAGGTCACAGATATGGCGGATAAGACGATCTTTTCAGACATTCATTCCTACACCGTGTGATTTTTGAGAGAATGAAAGAACGATTTTAGAAAAACAGCAGGGAAAACTTTATTTATACTAATTTAAAATGTGTTATTGTTTTCCGAGGAGGAAAAATGAGTATGAACCCCCCAAAAAAGAAACTTGCTGTTCTGGCTGTTATCTTCGTCGCTGTACTGATGGTTATATCTACCATCGGGACCTCTTCGATGACAGAAGATAATAGTCAGTCAGTATTATTGATAAATGTAGAGAACGAAGAACAGATAGACCATTTTAGAGAGAACGGAAATCTGCTGGTAGATTATGAAAATGGAAGAATTTTGGTAGAAGTACCACAACATGAATTACAAACATATAAACAGACATATAATACAGAGATGAACGAGAGACGGTTCAAGATAAGGTTATCCCAGTATGGAGAGGCGGTAAACAGAAAGAACGGTTTACCTGATTTGCCTGCCGATTATCAAGGCGGGACCGATCTGTACATAGTTCAATTCGTCGGCCCAGTGAAGGATCCTGGTTGGAAGGAGAAACTGGCCGATGAAGGTGCAGAGTTGAGAGGAAACGTGATGAATTACGGTGTCCTCACCGAGATGGATTCGACCACAAAGGAGAAAGTGAGCGATCTAGAACTCGTTTCCTATATAGCTCCATATGACGCCGGATACAAAGTCGACAAACAACTAATCAACCAAGATGGAAAAGTGGATGTTCAAGTGACTCCCTGGCACACCGATGATATATTACCCGTCAAGAACGAACTCAATGATCTAGGTGCTACAGTTGGAAGAACAAACGGTGTCGGTGTGACCGCTACGGTTGATGCCACTTTACTCCCAGAGATAGCTAAGCTCTCTGATGTACAGGCTGTCGATCCGTATTCCCCACCTGAACTACACGGGATGCAGGCCAATAAGATACACAACGTGCCTGGAGTCTGGTCTCCAAGCTGGAGTGGACTGCCCGCCAGGATTACCGGTAAAGGAGAGGTCATCGGACTACAGGATACCGGTTTTGATGCCGGAAGTGATACCGATGGATACACGGATTTCTTCTACGGCCCAGAAGGCGATAGGATCGTAGCTTATCGAGACTCCGGAGGGGATTCAAATCCGGATGGAAAACATGGCGTAGCCCACGGTACCCACTGCGCTGGGATA
>JAHENW010000129.1 GCA_018610025.1 Thermoplasmatota archaeon | reverse complement strand
TAGACATCAATACCAAGGCCTTCGAGCTGGGCTATGAGAGGGGAAGAGAACAGAAGTGATGCCCACCGGATGAAAGCCTTTTTTTATTTAGTCATCGATGTAGTACCATGTACGTGAGTGTCATCGGTGGAGATGTATCGAGCTGTGATACCGAGGACTGCAGGAGAGCAGAAAGGATAGGCGAGGGTATAGCCGACCTGGGAGCAACCTTGGTATGTGGGGGAAGAGGAGGGGTCATGGAGGCCGCCTGCAGAGGTGCGAAGAAAAGGGATGGAGAGACCATAGGGATACTGCCTTCGTCGTCACGGGAGGAAGGGAACGAGTACCTGGACCACGCGCTGGTCACCGGGTTGGGCATGGTCAGGAACAGTTTGGTCGTCCTCAACGGGGATGTAGTGGTAGCCATCGACGGAGGATACGGCACCCTGTCAGAGATATCCATGGCCACCAAATACGGGAAAAAGATTTTGGGAATAGAAACATGGGAACTGTCGGCGGTGGAGAATTATGAGAGTGTAGAAGAAGTGTTGAAACAATTGAAAAAAGAGGCGAAAAAGAAGTGAGGAAAGATTTTTCTAGAGTTCCTTCCATTTCGTTGTTTTTATTGCTAGAAGTAGGTGAATATCAGGGCGAATACACCGTTGGACATGATAAAGGAGGCAGGAAGGAGAAAAAATTATTTCAATCGGTTCTACCTAAAGTTTATATTGAACCCCGTTACATGAGAAAACATCCCCCTGGTGTTTATCAGATGACTAAATCTCCCGATGAGAAAATGGAATCCAACGAGACGGCCAAGCCTGAAAGCCCAGACATACCTCCGGTGAAAGAGTGGATCGAAGAGCGGGATATAAACACAACAAGGGACGTCGAGGTTCCAGATAACCTCATGGACCAGGTCATCGGCCAGGATGAAGCCGTTGACGTGGTGAAGAAGGCGGCTAAACAGCACAGACACGTGATGCTCATAGGCCCGCCGGGCACAGGCAAGTCGATGCTAGCCCAGGCCATGACCGATTATCTTCCAAAAGAAGAGATGGAAGATGTACTCTGCTTTCCCAACGAGGATGACGAGAACAATCCCAAGGTGAGGACTCTTCCGGCAGGGAAAGGGGAAGACGTAGTGGAGAGTCATCGTCAGGAGACGATGAAGAGGAACAAGCGGAAGAATCAGGGGATGATGATCATACTCGCCCTGATAGTCGGTTCCGCTATCATGCTTTCCATATTCACCGGAGATTACATGATCGTTTTCTTTGGAATACTCGCCGCAGCCATGCTTCTCATAGCCCTAAGAGCGGGTACCATGAGAGGGATGGGAGGAGGAGGAGATGAAGACAGACAGATACCTAATCTGCTACAGTCCCACGAGCCCACGGAGCAGCCTCCCTTCCTCGATGCTACCGGCGCACAGGCCGGTGCCCTTCTGGGAGATGTTAAACACGATCCCTTCCAGAGCGGGGGACTGGAGACTCCAGCCCATCATAGAGTGGAGACCGGGGCCATCCACGAAGCGCATAAGGGTGTGCTGTTCATCGACGAGATAAACATGCTGAAGATGACATCCCAGCAGAGCCTGCTGACCGCCATGCAGGAGAAAGAATTCCCGATCACCGGTCAGAGTGAAAGGAGTAGCGGGGCCATGGTACAATCGGAACCCGTGCCCACCGACTTCATCCTGGTGGCAGCTGGTAACTTGGACTCCGTTTATGGAGGAAGGGATGAGGAGGGAAGACCCTACGGAGGCATGCATCCTGCCCTCAGATCAAGGATAAGGGGATACGGTTACGAGGTGTACGTCAACGACACCATGGACGATACCGATGAGAACAGGAGAAAACTCATACGGTTCATAGCCCAGGAGATAGAGAAGGACGACAGCGAGATCCCACACTTCACAAAGGAGGCCATCGCCGAGGTCATCAAGGAGGCCCAGCGGAGGGCTGACAAGCGCGGTGAGCTCACCCTGAGATTGAGGGAACTGGGCGGCCTCATAAGAGTGGCTGGAGATATAGCCATGGAGGAGGGTGTCGATTACGTCCGAGCAGAGAACGTGATGAGGGCGAAGGGCGTGGCTAAATCACTAGAGCAGCAGGTCGCAGATAAGTACATCCAGAAACGGAAGGAATACAGCACTTACGATACGGAAGGCGAGACCGTCGGCGTGGTCAACGGCCTTGCGGCACTGGGGGGGAATCAGGAAGGCCTGGCAGAGCACTCCGGTATAGTCCTGCCGATAGTTGCAGAGGTCACACCGGCACATTCGAAGGACGAGGGGAAGGTCGTGGCCACCGGTAAGCTAGGCGAGATAGCCAAAGAAGCTGTCCAGAACGTCTCCGCCCTGATAAAGAAATATACGGGGGAAGACATCTCAAAGTACGATGTCCACATACAGTTCGTCGGGACCCAGCAGGGTATAGAAGGTGACTCGGCATCCATCTCAGTTGCTGCAGCGGTCATCTCTGCTCTCGAGGGAATCCCCATCGACCAGAAGACATCCATGACCGGTTCATTGAGCGTGAGAGGCCAGGTGCTACCGGTCGGAGCGGTGACCGCCAAGATCGAAGCTGCCGCCGAGGTCGGCATGGAGAAGGTCATCATACCCAAGGCCAACCTTCAAGACGTGGTTCTAGAAGATAGATACGAGGACCAGATAGAGATAATCCCGGTGGAGAACCTCGGTGAGGTACTGGAGCACGCACTGGTAGGCGAGAACAAGGAGAGGCTGTTGGATAAACTGGCCAAGCTATTGGAGATAAAAAGCATCCCGATACCCACCGGCGAGAAACCTACGCCACAGTGAGAGTGATGTATAATTGGGCTCATTTGATCTTCTCTCGGACGACATATTGTCCGTTCTCTCAGAATTGGATATAGTAGAAGAGACCAGACCTCAAGAAGAAGCAATACCGCCTATAATGGAGGGGGAGAACACCCTCCTCATAGCCCCTACTGGTATAGGGAAGACAGAGGCCGCCGTGCTGCCCATCCTCCACAACCTGCTCAAGGGCGACGGAGAGGGCTTCAAGATATTATATATCACGCCTTTGAGAGCCCTGAATAGGGACATGGTCCAACGGATGGAGGAGTTCTCCTCGAGATTGGGTTTCAGGGTGGGCGTTAGACACGGGGATACGTCGAGGAAGGAGAGAAGGAAGCAGTCGGAGAACCCACCCGACTTCTTGATAACGACCCCCGAGACCCTCCAGATAATGTTCACCGGCAGTAAACTGAGGAAGGGATTGGAAAACGTGGAGTACGTGGTGATAGACGAACTCAAC
>JAHENW010000128.1 GCA_018610025.1 Thermoplasmatota archaeon | reverse complement strand
AGTATATCTCGCAGAGGAAAACGGCCACTTCTTCATCATCATAGTTCAGTACCTTGAGAGTGGAAGGATCTGGCTTGGCTATCATATCGCTTTTTGAAACGTCTGTAAAGCCGACGTTAGATGAATCGAAACTTATACCGTCCTCACAGACTATATCGAACATGTCTGGAGGGATACGTATCTCTCTAGCCTTACCCTGCAGATCGAGGAACTTCAGGGCTATGGAGTCCACGTCATCGGGAAGAGTCCAATCTTCATTCATGATCGGCACCGGGATTAGCCGTTATTGAATACAGATATAAAAATCCTATAGTAAAAAAATACTTGTTCGAGCAGATGTATTGGTCACACATGAGGGAAGGCATTCAGGTAGAAAGGGTGAAAGAATTCGATGAAAAGGATCCGGTGAAAGGGGATTACGTACTGTACTGGATGCAGAGGGCCCAGAGGACGGAGTACAACCACGCCCTGGAGTTCTCTATAGCCAGGGCCAACGAATTGGATGTACCGTTGGTAGTGTATTTCGGTCTTACAGATGATTTCCCGGAGGCCGACGAGAGACATTATCGGTTCATGTTAGAGGGTTTGAATGAGGTAGATTCCTCACTCGAAGACAGGGATATCAATTTTGTCGTTAAGAAAAAAAAGCCACCTAAGGGAGCGGAAGAATTGGGGGACGACGCCTGCATGGTAATCCTGGACAGGGCCTATCTCGATCTTCTGAGGGATTGGAGGAGGGAACTTTCACGAAAGGTTGACTGCCCGGTCGTTCAGGTGGAGAGCGATGTGGTGGTTCCCGTCGAGGAGGTCTCAGAGAAGGAGGAATACGCCGCCAGGACCATCAGACCCAAGATAGACGATAAACTGGATAGGTTCCTTACACCATTGAAAAAGGGCAGTCCGAAGAGCCCATCATTGGACCTGGACTTCGACGGTGTAGAGTTGAATAACGTAGACGAGGTATTGAAGGGGCTCGATTTGAAGAACGATGTGCCTCCAGTGGATAGTTTCAGAGGCGGTACATCACGTGCCGAATCGCTGTTGGATTCTTTTTTGAAAGACAAAATGCAGAAGTATCCAGATCTTTCCAATGATCCGTCGAAGAACGTGGTGTCTCACATGAGTCCGTACCTTCATTTCGGCCAGATATCTCCGCTGTACATCGCCCTTAAGGTGAAGGAAGAGGGAGGTAAGGGTGTGGACGAATATCTAGAAGAACTCATAGTCCGCAGGGAGCTGAGCATGAATTTCGTTTATCACAGCGAGGATTACGACTCCATGAAATGCCTGCCAGATTGGGCTCAAGAGACGCTGGAAGAGCATGAGGACGACGAAAGGGAATACGTGTACTCCCGAGAAGAGTTCGAGAAGGCGAAGATCCATGACCCCTACTGGAACGCCGCTCAGGACGAGATGGTGAAGACGGGGAAGATGCACGGCTACATGCGCATGTACTGGGGGAAGAAGATATTGGAGTGGAGTGAAACGCCGGAAGAGGCATACGAGACCGCACTTCACCTAAACAACAAATACGAGCTGGATGGCCGGGATCCCAATGGATATGCCGGGGTGGCGTGGTGTTTTGGGAAGCACGACCAGGGCTGGAAGGAGAGGGATGTCTACGGGAAGGTGAGGTACATGAACGCCAATGGGTTAGAGAGAAAATTTGATATCCAGGAGTACGTCGAAAGGGTGAAAGACCTGTAAGACAGCTCCTGTCGATTTATGAACCGGGTTTCACATCTCTACCGGGCAGGTGGTAGACGTCCATCCTGAGAGCCCTCCGAGAACAACCGTCAGATCTTTCCATCCCTCTCTTTTGAGAAGACTAGCAGCTATCATGGAACGTAGACCAGTACCGCAGAATATATGGATGTCTTCGTCCTTGGGGATCTTGTCCATATTATCCAGTATCTGGGTGATGTGGATATGGTGGGCGTCCTCTATCTCTCCTTCTTCCTTCAGCTCTTCTTCACTCCGCACGTCCAGGATCCATGGTTCCTTTCCCGCATCCAGTTCCTGACAGAGATCATGTACATTGACGGTTCTGACCGATTCGCTCTCTTTACCGGCCATGTGCCATGACAGCATCCCACCGGCCAGGCATCCTTTCACGTTGTCGTACCCCATCCTTCTCAGGTAGGTGAGTGCCTGAGATGGGTCGCCGGACTCATCCACAAGCAGTATCGGTTCATCGTACGGTAAGAACCAGCCGGCGAAGTTCGGTACTCCCTCAAGCCAGATGGAAAGGGCACCGGGCATATGGGCGGCAGCGAATCCAAGCTCTTTCCGGGTATCTAGGACTACAGCATCCCGTGCCCTCTGTTCAAATTCTTCTGGAGAGAGATAATCAAGGGATCGCGCCGAAGTCATCAGATCTTCTCGTCCAAGATTCATCTCCTCCATCTTTCTGAAGTAAGGCGGATATTCCAGCATCTCGGCAGTTTTTTCAGCGAACTCCTCTTTGCTGTCGACTTGAAGTTTTGGATTCCTCTCTTTCTCGATGCCTATGGTCGTCGTCTCACGCTCGGCGATGTCGCTACCACATACGGAACCTGAACCATGGGCCGGACATAAGATGACACCATCACCCAGGGGTAATATCTTGTTGAAGATCGAGTCGTATAGCTTGTAGGACATGTTGTCCAATTCGTCTTCCCCATAGAAATCGATCCTTCCAACATCACCGGCGAATAGGGCGTCTCCAGTGAATACCATCCACGGTTCTCCGTCGGGATCGTAGAGTACGTAACTCATGCTCCCCTTCGTGTGCCCAGGTGTATGAAGTGCCCGTAACTTAAGTCGGCCTACATTCCACGTATCCCCCTCTTCGACGGGGTCGCCATACTGGTAATCCAACCCTCCATCGGCATGATATATTTCGGCTCCGGTCCTCGAACTTATCTCCTGAGAGCCGATTATATAATCCTCGTTCCGATGTGTTTCCAAGACCGTTTTTATATTCATACCGTTCTCTGATGCAAGCTCGATATATACGTCTACATCCCTCCGCGGATCGATGACTAGTGCCTCGTTCCTGTCCCCGATGATGTAGGAGTTGTGAGCCAATCCTTCCGATACTATCTTCTCGAAGAGCATAACTTTCACCTTGACCTGTTAGATACACGATCGTTAATGAGGTTTATTGTTTTGATGTATAGGACCAAAAAGTTGATTATAAAAGTTCATCATCTATATGAAGGTGATAAAGATGGCGAAAGGAATAGTACTTCTAGAGAACGGCTTCGAAGATTCTGAACTCGTATATCCGTATTACAGGCTGCAGGAAGCCGGGTACGATGTGGACCTGGTAGCGGAGAAAGAGGGAGAAGTGTACGAGAGCAAGCACGGCTTAAAGCAGAAGGCGGACAGGGCCGCCGAGGATGTAGACGTCTCCGAGTATGACGTGCTGGTCATCCCCGGTGGGAAGGGTCCGGACAGGATGAGGATAAAGGAATCCATGGTAGAGCTGGCTAAAGAAGCGATCGATGATGATCTGGTCATAGCCTCTGTCTGTCATGGGGCCCAGCTTCTGATAGAAACTGGATATTTGGACGGTAAAAAGGCCACCTGCTGGTACTCGGTGAAGACCGATCTGGAGAACGCTGGAGGAGAGTTCTTGGACGAAGAGGTAGTGGTCGATGGGAAGTTGGTCACTTCGAGACATCCCGGAGACCTGCCGGCCTTCATGAGGGAGACCTTGGATATGCTGGACAGTGCCCGATAAGTAGAACATTGTCTGAAGTGCGGGTACAGATTTCACTAGTAGAGGCTCAAAGGATCTCTATGTCGAAGTAGAGCCTGCTGCCGAAGAGCAGTGAGAACTGTGTCATTGGGATGGTACCAATGAATTCTGGTATGGCGGGTGCCAGTCCCTGAGATAGAACCATCCAAGCCGCGGCTCCCGAGAGTGCTACCGAGGACAGTAGGACTATCCCCCATGGTCGATCGGTATCCTCCCACATCTGGTCGATACCGAGTATGGTGAGTCCGATAGCTAGAAGGGCGAAAAAAGCGATAGCTACCCAGTAGTGAGGTGCGGTGCCGGAAGGAAAGAGT
>JAHENW010000127.1 GCA_018610025.1 Thermoplasmatota archaeon | reverse complement strand
GGAACGCCATCTGCGGCCTTTCTTCTTCTATGAGATAGCTGCGCCCCTCGTCTACCTCCGGCATCTCCTTCTCGACTTCCTCTTCTTCCACACCTTCCTCTTCAAGACCTTCCTCTTCGAGATGTTGATCGATCATCTCTTCTACCTTATCTAGCGTTATCGATTGGTTCAATAGCGAGGAAAATGCTAGGATCCTATTGAGTGCTCCCTCCAATTCCCTCACATTGGTGGTTATCTTTTCTGCGATGTATTCCTCGACCTCATGATCCATCTGGGCATCTCTTCTATCTGCCATGTTCTCTACGATCTGGAGTCTAGTCTCAAAGCTCGGTGGGTCGATGTTCAACACCAGACCGGATTTGAAGCGTGAGACGAGGCGGTTCTTCAGGGTCGGTATCTCCTCAGGGGGCCTGTCGCTGGTAAGAACTATCTGTTTTTCTCGTTTCTTGAGCTTGTTAAATATCTGGAATATCTCTTCTTGGCATCTGTCTTTCCCGGCGAGGAACTGTACGTCGTCGAGAAGAAGAACATCCACATCGTGATATTCCTCTTTGAATGCCTCCAGATTCTCCTCTTTTATGCTCTTCACCAGATCGGAGGTCATCTCCTGGGTGGAGGCATATTTGACCCGGATGTCTTTCTCGTTCTCTGTCAGGTAATGACCTATGGCTTTCAAGAGATGGGTCTTACCTAGCCCTGCCTCGCTGTATATGAAAAGGGGGTTGTATTCGGTCCCAGGACTTCGGGAAGCCGATTTGGTGGCGGCGTAAGCGAATTCGTTGTTTTCGCCCTTGATGAAATTCGCGAAGGAGTACTTTTCAGGGAAGTCGATCTCTTCTTCTTTCTTACCCTTCCCTTCCTCGATGATCATATCGTAGACTTCCATCTCTTTCTCTTCCCTGTCCTTGTCCTTCAACCTCTCCTCTATCTCCTCAGCCTCGGGTGACCCCTCTACCTCCTTGACCAATTCTTCCTCTTCCTCCTCTTTCTCTCTTACAACTTCCTCTTTCTCCGTCGTTTCCATTCCGTCCATCTTCCCGTCCAGTTCCTCCACCAATCTATCGATGTCGACCTTGGTGTGGACCTCAAGATGGGTCTCATCATTCTTCACCAGCCCCTTGAGTTCGTCTAGGGCATCTCCTCCACCCTTTTTTTCATCCCCTGAGAAGAGTAGTGTGTTCTTTATCTTGCCGTCCTTCAAAGTTATGTATCCCTCGAACTCCGGCTGGTTTTCCACCTTTATGTAACCGTTGAAGGCGTATCTCCTCAATTTCGATAGCTGGGACTCTAACTCTCCTGCTCCTCTTTTCTCGCGAATCTTTAGGCCCATAGGTAAATCAATTCTAGACAAGGTGATGTTATTAACTGGACTCCTGATAAATATGTTTTTCTCCCGTTAGCAAAAAGATTTATTGAAGCCCTGACATGGGACATCTATGAAAGTCCAGCCTACGCGATGCCCCCGGTGTGGAGCTTAGTTCTATTTCAAGCCGGCCCGGGAGGAAGAGAAATTCGAAATTGAGTGCCCTGAATGTGGTGAAAGATATGTGGACAGAGTTGATACTGAGAAGATGAAAAAGATAGATTTCTTCTGGGAACTGGACAAGGACATATATCCCCCTCTAGGGGATGAATTGGGCAGAAGGGATATTCTGAAAGCTGCCGGGATAGGACTGTTGGTTTCTATACCTTTCCTGCTTTATCCACTGATAACCGCTCTCACCACCCTAACGCATCCCTTAACCGAGGGAACACCTGAGTTCTACGGCCTCCTCATCGGTGAGATCATATTCTTGATCTTCATAATAGCAGCCGCTGTGAGTTGCATCCGTTACTATTCGTTCCCGGTAGCGATCGCTGGCCCTATATTCTTGTTGATCAATACGGGCCTTTTCATCATTTTTTCCACCGACATGCTTTACAGCAGCCCTATAATAGAATGGAATTGGATAATCCTCGTCCCCTTTGCCCTATCTTTTTTCTCCCTGGCTTCGATAATCCATAACCGGAGGAGGTTCGAGATCTTTTGATGCCTTCAGATCCAGAAGTATAGAGCATATATATAAACGAAGTAACCGACGAGCATCAAACCCCCCTCCAGCCTACTCAATTTTTTTCCGGTGTACATGAAAACGGTCAAAAGGATGCTCACGAAGGTCATTATCATGAGGTTGGGATATATCTCAGGGGAGAAGTTCAAAGGAAAGAATACCGCGCAGACCCCAAGGACCATCAGTATGTTGAAGGTGTTGGAACCGATGACGTTGCCCAGGGATATATCCGCCTCCTCTTTATACGCTGCAACGGAGGAAGCCGCTAGTTCCGGGAGGGAGGTGGCCAAAGCTATTATGGACAGACCTACCACCCCTTCAGAGAGACCGAAATGTGTGATGTAGAAAACGGCGGCACGGATCATCAGTTCTGCACCCAGCACTATCCCCCCGATACCAAGTACTATCTTAGCTATATTCATCTTGGCCTGGTAGCCCTCCCTTATTACATACTCTTCATCCTTGATCTCCTCCTTTATGGCCGCCCGCTCCTCAGACTTGAGGGCGATCCAGGTGAAAAAACCCAGGTAGGCGATGAATCCAAGAAGGAGAAGGGCCCCTTCCCAACGATAGATGATAGACCCACTCGAAACGAAGATGAAAAGTGATATGGCGGCGAACATGATCGGGATCTCCCTCTTGATTATCCTCCTCTCAACGTCTAAAGGGCTTATCAGGGCACTAGCACCCAGGACCAAGAGCATGTTCGCTACGTTCGAGCCGATGATGTTGCCCACGGATATCCCGTATCTTCCCTTGCTTATAGCGTTCAGGCTGGCGGCTAGTTCCGGTAGCGAGGTTCCGAAGGACACCAGGGTGAGACCTATGACGATCACGGGCACACCCAGATAGGCGGCGGTCTTCCCTCCGCCCTCTACCAAAAAATCTGCCCCTTTGACCAGCATGACCACGCCGAAAGCTAGTACCACGGTGTACAGCACTATTCCCAGCATTGACGATTCGGGAAACAGCGGATGTTAATATTAATATTTCCCACTCTGCGAGAAAAAGAGGAAAGGATAGAAAAATGTTTTAGAGATAAGGGATATTGCCGGTCGAAAAAGCGAGGAAACAAGGAATGAATGTTAAGTCGTATTTGAAGAGGATGTTCGAGGGGTTCATTATCAGTCTAGCCAATATAATCCCCGGGG
>JAHENW010000126.1 GCA_018610025.1 Thermoplasmatota archaeon | reverse complement strand
TGGACGAGCACGCTGGAGAGATATCAGTCGGAAGACTGTTCAGTGGAAAGGTCACCGATGGCCAGGAGCTCAAGGTCGATAACGTTCCCGGTACCAACAGGGTGCAGCAGGTGTCGCTGAGCGTCGGTGCCGACAGGATAACCGTGGATGAGATAAAGGCCGGTAACGTGGTGGCCCTCGGAGGACTTAGGGACGCGATAGCCGGCTCCACCGTGAGCTCCATAGAAGATATGACTCCGTTCGAGGAGATGAAACATTACTCAGAACCAGTGGTCACCAAGGCCGTAGAAGCAAAAAATACCTCAGACCTACCCAAGCTCATAGAAGTGCTGCGTTCCATCGCCAAGTCGGACCCGAGTGTCAATATCGAGATCGACGAGGAAACCGGTGAACACCTGATCTCCGGCATGGGCGAACTCCATCTAGAGGTCACTGAACATCGTATTCAGGAAGAACACGGCGTACCGGTCACTTCGTCCGAACCCATAGTGGTCTACAGGGAAAGGACCGAGGGACACGGCGGCACTTTTGAAGGGATCTCACCCAATAGACACAACCGCTTCTATATCGAGATCGAGCCTTTAAACGAGGATATAATCGAGGCCATAGATGAGGGGGATATCCAGGTCCACGGGAAGATAAAGGACAAGAGTGAACTGGCCAAGGACCTGCAGGAGTTGGGCATGTCCAAGGACGAATCGAAGAACATAGAGACCTTCTACGAGGACAACGTCCTCCTTGATATGACCAAGGGTATCCAGTACCTGCACGAGACCATGGAACTCATAGTAGACGGTTTCGAGGAGGCCATGGAAGAGGGGCCTCTGTCTAGAGAAAGGTGTAAAGGGATGAAGGTAAAGTTGATGGATGCGAAACTCCACGAAGACTCCATACATCGAGGACCGGCTCAGGTCTTACCCTCGGTCAAGAACGCTATCTACGGTGCCATGTGTCAGGGCAATCGGATACTGCTCGAGCCAAAACAGAAGGTCTTCATAGATGTCCCGTCTGAGATAATGGGTAACGTCACAGTCGAGATCCAGCAGAGGCGTGGAGAGATAATCGATATGGATCAAGAGGGGAACAACACCACGATCAAGGCCAAGGCACCGGTATCGGAGATGTTCGGATTCTCTGGAGACATCCGCAGCGCCACCGGAGGGAAAGCACTCTGGTCCACCGAGCACGGCGGTTTCGAGAAGGTACCGTCCAACCTGCAGGACGAGATCGTCAGGGAGATAAGGGAAAGAAAAGGATTGAATCCCGAGCCTTTCAACGAGTCCCACTACTCTGACTGAATGGACTGCAGGAAAACCTTTTAATAATCCTCCTATTTTAACTCCATCGATGAGCAATTCAGAAGATTCCATAATAAGTGATGAGACCCTGAGCATGCTGTACGGATTATTGGCAGCGTTGGGTATAGCATTCTATTTCTCATGGTCCTTCATGTACGGCACGTGGTTCGATCTGGGGGTTTATACGGTCACCATAATAATGGTGGGGTTCGGTCTTATAGGGTTCTTTCTTTATTCTATAGAAGATTCTTCTTAATGAGCGTTGCACAGGTAGGCGGCCTTATCCGTCTTATCACCGCAGTGAACACATTCTCCAGAGAACTCTTCTCCCCCGTATCTAGTTCCGAGCAATTTTCTACCGGTTATCTCTTCTATCTCTTCTCCGCAATCTTCCTTTCCACACCAGCCGAGCCTATATACCTTTTCTTCCGTGATCTCGTCTAAGGACTCTACGTCCACTATATTCGACTGCAGATGTTCCTCCGCCCTCCTGTACATGTCCTCTTTCATACTTTCGAAAGTTTTACCGATATGACCCTTCAATTCATCGACGGACACCTGCTCCTTCTCACCAGTATCGCGGCGTACCACTGTCACAACCTCGTCTTCCACCTCATCGCTTCCTATATCCAGTCTGATTGGTATGCCCTTCATCTCGGAATCGTAGAACTTGCTGCCCGGTCTTTCATCCCTTTCATCGATTTCTACTCTATACCCATCTTCCCGGAGTTCCCTTTCTATCTCTTCACAGTACTCCATGATCTTCTCTTCATCACCGTAGACTATAGGGATGATCCTCACCTGCTCCGGGGCGATAGCCGGAGGTAAGACCAATCCCTTGTCGTCTCCGTGCACACCCACTACGGCTCCTACAAGTCTCTCAGACATCCCGTAGGTGGTCTGGTGAACGTTCTTGTGGTTCCCATCCTCGTCTTCAAACGTTATGTCGAAAGCCTCTGAGAAGTTGCTCTTGTACTGGTGTATCCCGGCGATCTGAAGTAGTCTGCCCGTGGGCATCAGGGCGTCCACTCCCACGGTGTAATCGGCACCAGGGAACTTGTCCCAATCCGTTCTCTTCAATTCCAGGTACGGTAGCGCCAGCTCCTCGGCGAATTTCTCCATTATCCGCAGGTCTTCCCTTATCTGCTCCTCGGCCTTTTCACCAGTAGAGTGACAGGTGTGTGCCTCGAAGAAATAAATCTCCCTCATCCTCATGAATGCCCTGGTCTGCTTGGTCTCGTACCTGAAGACGTTGACCATCTGGTAGATTTTAAGGGGAAGATCGGCATGAGATCGTAACCATAAGTCGAAGACGGGATACATGGCGGTCTCGCTGGTGGGTCTGAGTAGAAGGGGTATGTCCAGTTCCTTGTCTCCCGCTTTGGTCACCCAAAAGACCTCGTCGCCAAAACCCTTGATGTGATCGGCCTCCTTCTCGAACTCCTCGTCCGGGATCAAAAGAGGGAACCTGACCTCCTGATGTCTTGTCCTCCTCATCTCTTCACGTATTAAATCGTCTATCCTGCTCATCACACCCCATCCGTAGGGCCTCCAGATGTTCATACCTTTCACTGGGTACCTCTTATCTGTTAGACCGGATTTCTCTATCACTTCGTTGTACCATTCGCTGAACTCTTCCTTCTTTCTTTCCGCGTCTTCGGCTGTCTTCGTTTCTTCCGCCATCTTCATCACCTAGGCCCGTTCCAGAAGGGCACACTAAAGGGCTGTTGTTATCGTCGCCGAAGCAGATAGTACATAACCCGTTTTTAATAGATTCGGTTATACTAAATGGGGATACTCTCTCTTCAACCTCCTCACTTCCCTTTTTTCATGGGAATTCAGATATCTATTGATCTCAGGATGATCCTTCGCCTTGTACGTAGGCCGATACTGTGTCATTATATTGACCTTTGGATCGTCGAGATTATTATCTATCCATCTCAGGAGCGGTTTTGTGCAGCAATCTAGATGGTCCGGTAAGACCAGATGTCTTATTATCAGGTCACCTGTCTTTTCGGCCTTCAGATGATTCCTTTTCACTATCTCAGTGTAATTTTTTACCTTTGAGAGTTTTTTCGCACATTCATCGTTACCGTACTTGAAATCCGTAAGGTATAGGTCCATGAGTTTGGCCAGTATATCCATACTTTTTCCAGTCAGATACATATTGGAATTCCAGACCTGAGGTGTTGGCTTGGATAGGTGTTTGAGTACTTCTATGATATACGGGATGTTCGGGGTCGGATCTCCCCCGACCCAGTTCACGTTCTTCGCCCTCGTTCCCGTGATCTTGTTCGCCAGTATCTCTGGCTCGATGTCCTTTCCTCCTTCTCTTTGACTGATCTCCCAGTTCTGGCAAAACACGCATCCGAATGTGCATCCTGAGAAAAAGATGGTGTGTGAGGGGACCAGTTCGTCCTCCTCGCCCAGATGCAAGAACTCTGAAGATATCTTGGACTCGGTCACCCCGCAGTAGCCTTTCTCTTCTCTCTTTCTATCCACTCCACATCTCCTCTCACAGAAATGACAGTTCTGAAGCATCCTATCCGCCAGTTCTTCTTTTAACTCAAGGGAAGGGACTCCTTCTTTCAACTGCTGGTCGTGGAGATGCCAAAGTTCCTCCGTTCCTCTACCGGTGTAATCGTCATCACTCTTACTCTTGGCCTCCAGGAAATAGGGGATCTCGTCGCTCTCCAATATCTTCTGATACCTTTCTAGCATCTATATACCATCCGTAGATTTTTGTCAGTCTAATGAGTGGGAACAATACTTATTAAACATAATGGATATACCGAAATCGACGTTAAGGACCCGAGGTAAATGAAGAGGAATTAATCCATGAAGATCGCGTTAAAGGTCGTGCTGATTTGTAGCATGTTGGTGATCCCGTCTTTCGGGATTTTCATTGCTTCTGATACAGCGACTGGGTCCACCCTTGCCGATTCATCTTGGCCCTCCTTCGGTAACGACGGTCAGAACACCGGTAAGAGTGAATACGTGAATGAAGATGAGGAAGGCAGTCTCCTTTGGAGATACAAAACGAACGGTGCCATCGTCTCATCGCCCGCTCTCACCTCTGAAGGAAATATCTACTTCGGCTCTACTGATAATTATATATATGGACTCTCTTACAAGGGAAATGCCATCTTTCAGAAGCGAACACGGTTTGCAGTCTATTCTTCCCCTGCAGTGGATTCTGACGGCACGGTTTATATCGGCTCTAGTGACAATCGATTCTACGCTTTAAACCCAAACGGTTCGGTGAAGTGGAGATACAC
>JAHENW010000125.1 GCA_018610025.1 Thermoplasmatota archaeon | reverse complement strand
TATCCGCCGACCGAAGCGTAGGAGTGTGCCCCGGATTCGACCGCCCTTGTATCGTTCCCGGTGGCACTCACTATCGCCGTGACCCCGTTCATCACCCCTTTGTTATGAGTGGCACATCGATATGGATCGACCCTGGCGAACTCATAGGCGTGCAGTATGCCCTGGATGGTCCCTTCGCCGAGGTCCTCCTTATCGTACTTTACCCTGGCCCTTGCTAATCGATGGTCGGCCAAGTTGGATAGGATCCTCAGATATACGTTCCCACCGGTTATATCTTCCAGAAGTGGAGCGACTGCTTCGGCCATGGTGTTCACCGCATTGGCGCCCATGGCGTCCCTGCAGTCCACCAGCAGTTGAACCACTAGATACGCTCCGAAGCGGCTCTCTTTGACCCTGCAGGTTATATCCTCCACCCCACCGCCGTGCTCCACCAGGACCGGATCCTGCTGGTTGGCTAGTTCTATTATCTCATCTTTATCTTCCATGACCTTCATCTTGGCATTGTGGGGATCGGAAAGTCCGGTGACCTGTACCTGACTTATCATGACCGGAGGCGTGGTGGTTGCCTTGAATCCCCCTGTTCCCCTGGCCATCTTCGCCGCCTTGGAGGCAGCCGCTACAACTGAAGATTCCTCTATCACCATGGGGATCAGGTAATCCTCATCGTTTATCTTGAAGTTGGTGGCTATCCCGACGGGGAGTTCAAAGGTTCCAACCACGTTCTCGATCATCCTGTCCGCATCCTTGTTACCCAGGCCTCGGCCGGTCAATATCTCTTTCTCTTCTTCGTCCAAGCCGACCTGTTCAGATATCAACCGGACCCTTTCATCCATGTCCTTCTTATGAAAACCAGATAATCTCGAATCCTCTACCGACATGTTATCTAAAAAAGAAAAGAGAGGGGAGTTATATTTATATTTACATTTTAACAACAGCAAAACATTTATTCAAGAGGTATACTGTGCGGAGTGATGATAAACATGATTAGGGAATGTGAGGAACATGGCTACTACAGGGCCAGATCGTGCCCAGAGTGCGGTGGTAGAGGGAAATTCATCATGAGTGACGAAGAGATGAAGAAATTAGGTAAAACAACTGCTGGAATCCTTCGCCACTTCCCTGACAAGTACGGTTTAGATATGGATGATAGGGGCTGGGTAGAATTGGAACACTATGTCAAATCCTTGAGGAACCGACAGAAGAGGTTCCACTGGCTTAGAAAATATCATGTTGAAGCACTGGTCAGTACGGATCCCAAGGATAGATACCAATTAGAAGATGGATATATAAGGGCCACCTACGGCCATTCGGTCGAAGTGGATCTCGACCTGCCGACTGAGGATATACCGGAGACGCTTTACCTCCCGACAACGGAGAAGGAAGCTGACCTTCTGCTCGAAAGTGGTGTCAAGCCCTCCGACCGGGCGTATGTGCACCTGAGCGGGACCTATGAGTCCGCCGTAGAGGCCGGAGCAGTGAGGAGCGAGAATCCAGTCATACTTAAAGTGGATGCAGAACAGGCCCTAGACGAAGGGGAGACCATAATGAGGGCAGGCAAGGAAGTATATATCTCGAAGGAGATAGCTCCAGAATATCTCAGCAAGAACGAGGAACAACCAACCCAGGAAGAGATAGACGAATATACAGAGGAGAGAGAAAGGGCAAAGGACAAAGAGGGATAGCCCCTCTACTATTTCTTTTTTAATAACAAGTGCTCAGATGAGCACAGCAGTACTTCTGATTTAAATTCAAAATCTAAAAAATTTCATGATCAGCCCACGAAGAAATGATACCTCACTGCTTGTTTATCCTGACGACGTTGTTCCCCCGCAGGACTATGGTGCCGATCCTTCTCCTGCTGTCATCCTTCTTCTCTTCCGTTTCTTCCAGCACTAGGTTCATATGGTCATCGTAACCTGCCAGTTTACCTTTCAATTTTCTTCCGTCCTTCAGCAGGAGTTCGATCTTATCCCCGACTGTCTCCTCCAAAAAGTTTGATGGTTTGACCATGTTACCGTTTCCAGATAGTCTTCACCTATTTTAAAGGTTTGGTTAGTCACCCACCTCTATATCTTCTAGGTCTTCTTCTCCGACCTCCTTTCTGTCTTCCAGGCCTAGCGAATCGTATATCTCTATCGCTTCCCTGATGTTCTCTTTAGCCTTTTCCTCCTTCCCCAGTTCCTTCTGGGTGTTGCCCAGTTCATGTAGGGAGTCGGCGAGATATCTGGGTACCTCGATCTCTCGAAGGGTCTCGATACTCTCCTCGAAATATTCCTCGGCCTTCTCGTAATTCCCCTTCTCCCGGAGGAGTTCTCCATACTTCATCTGAACACCGGCTTTACCGAAGGGATCGTGCTGTTTCTTCAATAGTGATAGGGACTCCCTCAGAACTTCTTCTGCATTGGTGTATTCCTCTAGATACGTATAGGCCTCGCCGAGGTTAAAGAGGGACCAAGCTCTGGTATTGGGGAATTCATATTCATCGGACAATTGCTGGCTCTGGTCATAATATTCTGCCGCCTTCTCCCAATCCTTCTTCAAAGAATAGATCACACCCATGTTCATCAAGAGTACGACTTGTTCATGTTGAAAACCGGTCTCCTCGAACATCTTCACACTCTTCTCATAGTGATCCAGGCTGACTTCATAATTCTCTTTCTCCCCGTAGACGTCTCCCAGGTTCTTATGTAAAGAAGCACTTTCTTCGACGTTATCCTGCCTCTGGAATATATCGAGTCCGGTGTTAAAGTGCTTGATGGCTTCGTCGAATTCCCCCCGTCTCCAGGCCACCTCGCCCTTCCTTCTCAGCGCCTTACCCTCTCCCTCCTGATAGTTCTTTTTCTCGGCCAATCGGTGCGCCTCTTCGGCCAGTTCCTCTGCCTTCGAGTGATCACCTTTGGCAAGGTGGGCCTTCGCCAACAGCTCTAAGGCATCTACCACTTTCTCATCTTCCTCTAACTCCTGAGATATGTCCACCATATCCTCGAAGTAGCTCACGGCCTCCTCTATCTCGCCTATCGTCAGGGAGATCTCGCCGATCTCCATCAACAGGTTATATCTCTTCCTTTCCTTGATCTCGTTGGTATCCTCTTTCAGCTTCTTCAATCTATTCAGCAGCTCGTACTTCCTTATGCCCTCCTTGACCACCTTGGCCTTCTCCACCCCCATAAAAAATCTAACACTTTCGTATATATTATCTGCGAGCTCATCGAGGTCTTCGATATCCAACTCGCTCGGGATGGTACCTATCTGTTTACACTGTTTTTGAAAGATGTTCTCCCCCAGCTCACCCAGTTCTTCGCGGAGTGTCTCCTCGATCTTGTGGCTTATTCCCTTGGGCATGTAAGTTCAAAATGGTTGAATCAATATAACTTTTTTGAAGGACAGAAGTGATCAAATTCCAATCCTCTCGACGGAGCCATCTCCCGCTCTCCTCACTAACCCATCTCTCTTCTCTTGAATATGAATTCACTCAACAAGAGGGGGACAGCGATCCATATTATCAACAATATCACCATGATCCAAGTGGTGTAGGGATTGTACTGTGGCTCTCGACCACCGAATTCCATGGCCCACTGTCTCAGGGATGGTATCTCCAGGGCTATCAGGGTGTACCAGATTATAAGGGGATTGAAAAGCTGGAGGCCGAAGTACCATCTAGGCGGCGTGCCCTCTCTCAATATGTCCCATCCGAAGGTAACTTCGGCGAGTGCGTACATGCTGAAAAGCCAGATAAAGCTGAACAGGAAGAAGAGAAAGATGGCGGCGATGAGGGAGGTAGAGCTCTCAGTGAGAACGGCGGAGAGTAGTATAGCCAGGGATAGATACACGCCCCCTATTATCACCGACGATAGGATGAAGAAATAATACTCCGCCCAGATCACCTTCTCGACATTCACAGCGATGAGGACACCGCCGAGACCCAGTCCAGATATAACACAGGTGGCGAGAACCCCCCACAGACCCAGGAATTTTCCAGATAGTACCTCTCCCCTATCCACCGGGTAAGACAACAGCAATTCCAGGGAGCCCGCCTCTTTCTCGCCTACGATACTGTTGTACCCTAGTATCAGCCCGAGCAGGGGAACCATGTATTCTATGTAGGAAGAAAGGTACAAAATAGTGGTCTGAAGGTCTCTCCAACTTTTCGACTGGGTCCCCAGGGTGCCGTAGAAGGAGACCAGTACAGATATGCCCAGGAACGCAAAGGCGAAGAGGAGTATCCATCTGTTCTTAAAACTCTCGACGTATTCCTTTTTGGCTATGGTGAAGATCCTCCGCCACATCTCCTTGGAAAAGAGGAGTCTTAGCCTCTTCACCTTCTCCCTAACCCTCATCTTCTCCCTCCATCAACCCGACGAATACCTCTTCGAGGTCCGGTTCCTTAACGCTGAAATCATTTATCTCGTGGCCAGCGTCAAGGAGACGTTTGATCGTGTTCATCTTCTTCTCCCCGTCGCAGTAGAGTACCAGCTTCCCCTCCTCCATCCTGGCCCGTT
>JAHENW010000124.1 GCA_018610025.1 Thermoplasmatota archaeon | reverse complement strand
GGATTATATCATTGTTTCACTTCCCCTGACCGAGGAGACGAGAGGATACGTTGGAAAAAAAGAATTCAGAGCTATGAAAGATGGGGTTCATATTGTAAATGTAGGTCGGGGGCATGTGATAGACGAGGAGGCGTTTTTTGAAGCGCTACAGGAGGAAAAGGTTGCTGGAGCCGGGATAGATACATGGTGGATCTATCCTCCTGATGAGAAAGCCAGGGACGGAACATATCCATCCCATTTTTCCCTTGATAAATTCGATAATGTGGTATTCAGTCCCCACAGGGCCAGTCATGTAAAAGGAAGAGGGAAAAGGAGGATGGAAAGTATAGCTGAGATCTTGAATTCAATAAGTGGGGGAGAAGAACTTAATATGGTAGATGTAGAGAAGGGTTATTGATTCTCTTTCATTTTTCTTTTTCCTTCTTTAGCTTTTTTCGATACAGCTGAAAGTATCATGATCGAAAGGAATAGAGCCGGCCCGACCCAGGGCGTGTTATCTTCGTTTGTTTCATCGGTAGAACGAGTGATGACTATCTTCACAGACCCCGATTGCTCTTGAGCTTCAAGCGACTTATGATCTTCGGCCAACTTTACACTGTCTAATCCGGAATATTGGGTTATCTTCCACTTGGGAAGAGATATATTGAATTGAAATTCCCTACCGATTTTGGTCTGGTTCTCGGTTAGAGTTATCCGATGAATATTGCTTTGATTATCTACATCCCACATCCCTTCCAAGGTGGTATTGACTAATATTGGCTGCTCGCCACTCTCTACCATACGAACTATCAATCTAACGGAGATATCATATTTCATCACCAAGCCCTCTTTTTTATCAAATAGATAGTCTCCGATCTTCTTTCCGATTTTATTGTCCTCAGTGTTGTTTTCAAAGGCGTCTATCTCGCTCTCCTGGACAACGCCGTCATCATTCCCATAATTCTCATCAATATTTCTTTTGATCGCTATCGCTTCTTCCCCATCCAATCTGCCATACCTTTTAACTTTCAGAGCGCCGATTTTTTCTAGCTTTATCTCCTCCTTCCAATTTGATTCTGATTCTCCAATGAAAGTACTGTTCATCATTAGTGAAAAGAGGAGGAAGATAGTGACTAACGCGATTAATTTCTTTCGATTCATCATCATCGCAAGTTGACACCTGGGATATAAATCCTATCCTTCCGTGGGATAGAAGTTTATAGAATTGTAGAAGGTGTACAATCGTGTCGAAGAAAGTTTTAATTTTTTTAAAACTTTTCCATATAAGGGAGTTTATCTCTCATTCAATCTAGTCAAGGGTTGTGAAAATCCTAACAACTTCCCAAATAGTCTGTCCGGCTTCTAGATCCCCAAAAAGAAAGGCAAGCCATCGGAGGGATTTGAACCCTCGACCTGCTGATTACAAGTCAGCCGCTCTGCCGAACTAAGCTACGATGGCGAGTTGTTTACGAGGCGAGTAGATTAGGAGGCAGTAAGTTAGATATTCTTTTCTGACGGACTGCCGAACTAAGCTACGATGGCGTCTAGAGGGTTTCTCAAAGAGAAACCGAAAGAGAGGAGGAATATTTTTTCCTCCGTAAGTTGTTTACGAGGCGAGTAGAAGGGCGTAATTATCATTGGAAATTGGCTGCCTCCAAATAGTAGGAGATAAAAAGGAGATAAGAGGGTTGAAAATAAATTTTCCGGATGTTCACTGCTCAGGGGACTCTAGGTTATCTATCTCCTTCTCGTGTAGTTCTAGATGATCCGTTTCGATCTCCACTATCGCCTCGAAGAATTCCTTCACCCTCGAGTGATCAGCTTCCTTGGCAAATTTTCTATAATGCTCGATAGCACGCTGTTCTCTTTGATGAGCGCTTTCAAGGTTGTCTGGTAGATGATGAGAGCACACCTCAGATTTCTTATTTATCGCCGGCTCTTCCCTATCTAAAAACATGCATATGGCCTCTGCATGTTCGGCCTCTACCTTGGCCAAGCGTTTGAACATCCCCTCATCCTTAGGATTTTCCGCCTTATTATTCGCACAATAATAAAATGTAGCATTATCCACTTCGAGTTCCAGTGCCTTCTTGAAGTTTTCTTTCTCTTTGTCTGACAGGTCTACATCAGGATATTCATATTCTTCTGCCGGCTTTAATAATGTTCTATCCGCTCCGCAATACGGACAATCACTGGGAGCTTCCTCGCCCAAGTAGGTTTCACCACATATCCAACATCTAAATACCTTTAGCATACCGATTTCACCTTTCTTCCTTTACACTTCGCTATCTTATAAATAGTTACGGTCTCGAAACAATTATGTAGTATAATTCTATATCAATAAACCCTCGTAGGTCTTTTTTTATCTAATAGAAAAAGATGGGGGGAGGGAGTAGAAAGATTTATATAATGTCATACTATTGTAACATTTAGTCCTACGTTACCTACAATAAAGTGCTACAAAAGGAATACATGTATGACAAGGCCCGGAAAACAGGTGTATTAAGATGGAAAAAAAGATCTCTTTAAGGGTGTCCGACGAGGACCTAGAAATCATCGATTCATTTATAAGTAGACATGACTTCAGTAACCGTTCGGCCTTCCTGAGAGAGGCAGCCATGGAATACATAAATAGACACAGTGTGAGAAAGAGTGATAAAGAGATACCCGCCAGGATCAGTCTACCGAAGAGAATCAAGAACAACATCCATTACCTCATCTCCGTGGAACACTACGAAAGCTGGGAAGCGGCTCTGCGCGATCTAGTCAAACAAGGATTGTTGAACGAGGATATGAAGGAACTCAGGGAGAAATACAGTCAGATGGGTGAGATAAGCAACAGTGTAGAAAGCATACTGGAAGTAGAGAGACAGAACCAAAGTGAATACCTGAGTAGATGAGGTAGGCCGTGGGACTGAAACAATGGTACATGGTACCAATAAGTAAGCTCGGAGGAATTAAACGATGGAAGAATCTAGCCCCGAATCCCCCCCTATTTCCGAGGGATTGTTCGAGGATGGGAAACTCGAGGAACTCGTAGAATCTCTACTCCATGAAAATACAGTATATGCTATAGGAGTAGGTGGCTGCGGATGCAACACTGTCCAGCATCTGCATAACAGAGACATGAAGAACGTGAAGACGATAGGGATAAACACAGATAAAGAGGTCCTCGACAGTATAGATGTGGACAGAGGAATGCTCATCGGTGAGGAGATAACCGATGGTGAAGGTGCCAAAGGTGATCCCAATCTCGGCAAGAGATCCGCTGAGATGTACGAGGAGCCGATCCTGAATACCATAGAGGAGGCCGACCTAGTCGTCATTGTCGCCGGTATGGGCGGCGGGACCGGTTCCGGCGCTTCGTATGTGATAGCCGACCTGGCCAGAAGGAACGACAAGATGGTGGTGAGCTACGCTGTCATGCCCTTCTCTTCGGAGGGTAGGCAGGAGAAGGCTCAAGAGGCTCTAGATGAACTGGCGAAGGTAAGCCACACCACTACGATATTCGAGAACGACCGACTATTGAACATGAGCACCGACCGGAGTCTATCTGAATCCTTTGAACTCACAGGAAAGATGCTGTGTGAAGTCGTCGAGAAATTGAAGATGGAATTCATCACAGAATTCCTGAGTGAGATCGATATGGACACCCTCGGAATTGAAGAAAACATTTCCCATTTGGTGGAAGAAGAGGGAGAAGAAAAAATTGAGGAACCCCCAGTGTTGAAGGCTTTGAAATACCTCGAAGAAGATGAACCAAGGAATCCCACACTGGACTCTTTCCTCGAGAATTATCCAAGGTAAGACCTTGGACCTTCTCCCTTTTTCTCTTTAATTTTTCTATTTTATCTTCATCCTGACTGTACTTCTGGCGCTTTACTCATGTGTCTCTTTTCATCGAATTAAAATTTTCCTCAAGGTAAGATCCGGGACTTTATCAAAAATTTTAGGAATTTTTCCCTAGAATGCCTGTATTTTCCGTTTTCTCGGTGACCAAGGCCGAAGGGTCTCCCTCCCACCCTTCACCTACGTATTCCGTTTCGACAATAGTCTTAATCCCACCCCTTATATTCCAATCTCCTTTAACATGCATATATAGAGGATCGACCGTATCTACCAAGTCGTCAAGGAGTCGATTAGTGGCATCCTCATGATAGATCTCTTTGTCTCTATAGTTAACGATATAATATTTGAGAGATTTCAATTCGACCAAAAATTCGTTGGGGATGTAAGTGATTATCATGGTGGCGAAATCGGGTTGGTCCCTCTTATCAGGACACAAACAGGTGAACTCGGGACAGGTGATCTCTATCTTATATTCTTTATCTGGATGCTCGTCGGGAATGGTCTCCAATATGCCTTTATCCATGTTTTCCTATCATAATCTCTAAAGATATAAAAGTATTGATATCGACCTTTTTCTGATTAATGATGGGCTGGTGAAAATCTAAAAAGCTTAAATACGATATATCCAATCCGGTTAATCCTATGAAAACTGCAGTAGTCGCACTAGGTGGAAACTCACTTATAAGGCCCGACGACGACGGAAACGCAGAGGAGCAATTCAGCAGGATGGAAGGTACCTGTTCTATACTAGCGGATCTGATAGAAGGGGGGTATGACCTGGTCTTCACCCACGGGAACGGACCGCAGGTGGGTAATATACTCCTTCAGAACGAGATAGCTTCGTCTACAGTTCCGGCTATGCCATTGGATGTATGCGGGGCCCAATCCCAGGGACAGATAGGATACATGTTCCAGCAGACTCTGGAGAACGAACTGAAGAAAAGGGATGTCAATCGGATAGTTTCCAGCGTGATCACTCAGGTAGTGGTGGACAAGGACGACCCCGCCTTTGAAAATCCCAATAAATATGTAGGGCCCTATTACGAAGAAAAAGAAGCAGAAAGGTTGAGAAAAGAAAGAAACTGGGATATAAAGGAGACCTCTGACGGTAGATATAGAAGGGTAGTACCATCCCCAAAACCCCAGAAGATAGTCGAGAGTGAAGTGATAAATACCCTGATATTCAGTGGAGAGAAAGGTCATATCGTCATAGCGGCCGGTGGAGGAGGAGTCCCGGTTGTCGAGAAGGAAGGACAACTCCACGGTGTGGAGGGTGTAATAGACAAGGACCTAGCCAGTGCGGTTCTCGCGGATTCAATAGATGAGATGTTTTTTATAATGCTGACCAGGGTCGACGGTGTGTATCTCAACTACGACCAGGAAGATGAGAAATTCATCGAATCCATGACCGTTTCGGAGGCAAAACGGTATCTGGAAGAAGGGCAGTTCCCACCTGGGAGCATGGGTCCTAAGATCGAAGCCTCCATCCACTTTTTGGAGAACGGAGGGGAGAAGGTACTGATTACGTCTCCCGAGCATCTAGATGATGCCATCGAAGGGAAGGAAGGGACGTACATCTACAGGGAGTGATAAGATAAAGGAAGAAATATCGGGTTCTCAAAGAGTGAAAGGACTCACCGAGTCGGTGATAAGGGAGATGACGAGGAAGGCGCAAAGACATGACGCTATCAACCTCTCCCAGGGATATCCTGAGTTCCCGGCTTCAGAAGAGGTCCTGGAAAGTGCCAAAGGGGCAATAGACCAGGGATATAACCAGTATTCGATAACCTGGGGACTGGGTGAACTGAGGGAAAAAGTCGGTGAAAAATTGGACGATTTCAACGATATAGAATACAATCCAGAGATGGAGATCACCATAACATGTGGGACGAGTGAGGCCCTGATGTCTACGATTTTAGGCCTCGTTGATCCCGGCGAGGAGGTACTGGTCTTCCAACCGTTTTACGAGAACTATTTTCCAGCCATCTCTATGGCCTCTGGTGAGGAAGTACTGACGACTATCGATGAGGACCTGGGGATCGATAGAGAGGATATCAAGAAGAAAGTCAGTGACGAAACAAGGTCGATGATAATAAATACCCCTCATAACCCTTCAGGCAAGGTCTTCGACTGGGAAGACCTAGCCTTCCTGAGAGACCTCTGTGTTGACCATGACATAGTAGCTATCACCGATGAGATATATGAAAGGATGATATATGAGGGAGAACACATATCAATGGCCTCTATGGACGGCATGTGGGAAAGGACCGTCACGTTGGGCGGTCTCTCAAAGATCTACTCTGTAACGGGCTGGAGGGTTGGATATGTAGGGGCTCCACAGGAACTCATGAAGCCCATACGAAAGGCTCATGATTATACGACCGTGTGCTCTCCCACCCCCTTTCAAAAGGCAGGGGTGACCGCTTTCGATCTTCCTGAGAGCTATTACGAGGAGATGCTGGATTACTATAGAAGGGCTAGAGACTTTTTATACGAAGAACTGTCTTCCACCCGGTTCGATCCCGCCATGCCAGATGGGGCGTATTACATGCTTGCCAATAT
>JAHENW010000123.1 GCA_018610025.1 Thermoplasmatota archaeon | reverse complement strand
TTCAACTTCCGGTACGGGCTGGCGGAGGAATGAGAGGGTTCAGCAGAGGGCGCTTCATCTGTCCTTCCTACACAACTGCTCTATCTCGTGGATCCCCATATCCGGTGTGCGAAGGTTGTGCCTTTTTATGGCTTTAGTTTTGTTCCCCATCCCGTCTGCTTCTTCTTCCCCCTTCAATATCATACCTTTCAGGAACATCACCCCGGGATCATTGGGATCGTCCTTCAAAGCTCTCTCTATACAGGTGCGGGCTTTTTCTTCTTCCCCCATGAAATAGTAGGCCATCCCTTTTAACTTCCAGTCCCGCTTGAGTCCCTCGGCAGATCTATCGAAGCATTCCTTGGCAGTAGCGTATTTATCCAGATGTAGGGCAGCGATGCCCTTACCGCGCCAGCTCTTCGTATCCTCCCTCTCGAGCTTCACCGATCGATCAAAACATCTGAAAGCCTTATCATAATCACTCTCCGCTAGATATCTTTCACCCTCGAACCGCAAGTCCTGATGCTTGAGTCGGTCATTTTTCCGCATATCATCGAAGGTCCATTTATCGAAATCCGCGATACGGTCAGTGCTGCCGACCCCTGCTGGAGAGGACATCGATAGTCCCTGAGGTGGGCGTTGAGAAGGGACGAGGTGATACCTGTCCAGGTAAAGCTCGTAATGATGTTCTTTTTTTCTACAAAGCAGTTCGAACTCGTCCACCATGTCCATATCTGGTGCCGTCCCACAGCTGCCTTTTCTGTGGAAAAAGAAGGATTTCCCTTCAGGACAGCGGAGCTTGGAGAGATAATAATGCTCGCCAGCGATCCCGTTCACCGGGATCGGATTGCTCTTCTCGAAACCGTATTCACCAGTGGAGTTTTTGACCTCCTCGTTGGCCTCCTCCTTGTCTCCTTCTTCATACATCTTCTTCCCTCCTACCAAAATTCTTGGTCCCATTACTTATCGGTTTTGGTCGGGGGAGGTCTTAGATAAGCTGTAGGGTTTGAAGCTCCATAACTTATATTCTAGAATGTCTTTGTTTTGTCCATCATTGTAAATCCAATATCCTTCACAGGTCTAAGAGTGACCGATGAAAACGTTTCTTCCATGTGTCAGAGACGAAAGAAGATCTCTGATGAAAAACCAGAGGGAAGCACTGAAGGTGGCCATAGAGCATGCCAAGAAGCCGGGATTCGATCACTATAGTTCGGCTGAGATATATAGATACCAGGAGGGGGTTGAGGTTGGTAACCGCTGATATATGTAAAGAAGAGACGCTTGAGGTGGTAGAAAGGAAATTTGACGACCTCAGTTCGAAGTCTCTTGCCAAAGTGCTCGAGGAAGTAGGATTGGCGCTTATAGACATAGATATCGTGGAGGAATACGAAGGGAAGATGGAGGAGGCGAAAAGATACATTCAGGGAAAAAACGATAGAAAAGTCCTTGCTGCAGTTCTAAAAGTTGAGCCTGATTATTTCATCACCGGAGATGGAGATTTTCATGAGAAAGAGATCGAAGAAAAGGTCGATATGATAAAGAGTAGAGAACTGCTGGAGAAGATTAGGTAGAGGGAAATATACCCTTTTTGTTGTTTGATGGTAAAATTTATAAGATATGGAAAAAATACCTTTATTATGACACTAAAAGCCGAAAATGGTAGAATTTATCTTTCTAAGGAAATAAGGGAAAAATATGGAGAGCGTTTCCGGATGATAGAATGTAAAGATCGTATAATCCTTCTTCCAGTGTCTGAAGACCCCTTGGAAAAACTGAAGGACGTATGGAAGGATGTAGAAGGGTCTATTGAAGAGTTGAAAGATGAAGCCTTGAAAGAGGGTATGGAAGAGGCGGGGAGATAAAGATGTACGTTGATCTTGATTTCATCCTAGCTTTGATAAAGAATGAAGACTGGTTGTCAGAAAGGGCTGAGAGTATATACGAAGAGAACAGTGATGAACTTTGGACATCAGATTTTACCCTTCTTGAGCTGATGCTCGTTGCTTACCGTGAAGAAAAGGATATAGTTACAACACTGGCTAACGTGGAGGCTCTGATGGAGGTGAGGGGGGAACCAGATGATATCCTAGCGGCTGCCAATTACGTCGAGCACGAAGGCATGACCCCCTTCGACGCAATTCACTTGGTGAAGGCTGGGGATGATGCGATCGTATCTAGTGACGATTCTTATGATGGTTTAGCTGAGAGGGTGAAACTGGAGAAACGGTGATAGTATCGCTTTCTCTACAGAGCTATGCTAGAGTGATGAATGGGAAGAAGTCTCATCTAACAGCGGTTAAGGACCTTCGTTGAATTTTCCAACTCTGGATGAGATGGGAAGTGATGTATATATTTCGGGAATAAAATTCCCGATAGCGTAGGAATGGACTATTCCTACTTACTTGGAATTTCTATAAGAAATTCCGAGACTCGTTCGGAAAATCGGGGATTTTCCGAAAAATTGTAATGGATTTGGGGATGAGTAAAGGAGATATTTTGATCTTCTGTATCGGTAGGGCGCCAACCGGATGTTGTAATACGCCGGAACGAGTGCCGCCTCTCCTCTTCACGGTCTTACCTTCCTTTGCCCGTAAAAGAGAGGCTTTGTTCACGGAATCTTTTATCTTGGTATCCTCGAAGAGTTTTTCACGGTCCTCCTCCTCTGTGAGCCTGTAGATGAGTGCTCCCATGATGTCATCGTTGGATATGTAGTAGATATTCCTATGTGTGTAAACCTTGAGAAGAACCGGGCCGAGGCTGTAGTTGTGGTACTTCTCTATCTTCTCTATGTCGATGAGATCGAATCTTTCTAGGGGATCAGCCTTGTAGAGGTAATGGAACATCCTCTGCTCGAAGATGAAGGTGTTCCGTCGAAACTCATACTCGCTCCCCTGACGGAAATATATCATCACCCCTATCAATACGTACATCAGTGCCCCCATGAATAAAGATAATAAACCGGCGCTATGGAATTCCTCAAAGGATATGGTTATGACGTTGAAATAATCCAAATAGAAGGGGATCATAGGTATGGTGCGATCATCAGCACCACAAAAAGGACCATCTTGAGCCTCCTCTTCTTTATCTTCTCGTCGGTGAACACCTTGTTCGGGTCTTCATACCTCATGGGTCTTCCAGTCCCTGTACATGGTGGACCTATGCTCTTCGGGTATGACTCGGATATCTCTCATCTTCTCGTATCTCAAAACCTCACCTAGCTTCGATCTCCTCAAACCCATTAGTATCAAGTATGCGAACCCAGAGAAAGGCAGGAAGAAAATAATAAGGGCCTGGAGATAGGGATGTAAAGGGATGAGGTCTACTAAAAGACTGGCATGGAAAAGAACTACTAAAGTGGTCAACATAAATATAATCCATCTGGGTCTCTGGATTCTAGTGGACTTGGTGAGCTTTCTCCAATCATCATCACTATACTCTTCCTCTTTTATATTTGAAACTTCTCTGGTAGAGATGTCTTTTTTCCTGTTATTAGGCAGTACGTATGGTTCATCACTGAACAGTTCATCCATCCTCTTTCCAAGGGCCTTCTTGAGAGCTTTCTCGAAGTCTGCCTGTTCGTCCCATCTCTTGAATTCAAGGTGTATATTATCACCATTTTTTAGAGTTACCATCAATCCTCTTTCTTTTTGAGAAGTGAAAAAATCCACGTATGCCCTCTGTACTCTTTCGATACCTGAAAACGGATGGTACTTATCCTGGGAGAAAGGGAAACTAGGTCCTTCAAAACCGTTCTCATATAGGTTTATATCGCGGCAGATAAGCATGAGTATAATTATAAGGCCAGATATGGTACCCATGGCGATAATCGAGGAGGAGACCAATGCGGAAAGGTGGGGTGAGCCATTGATCAATGAAAAAGAGGTATTTTTGGTCAAAAAGAAGAACGATATATAAGGTGTAGTGAAAATGATGGCAATCGAGACGAGGAGGTTGGGCCATAAAGATTCAGGCCATCCCTCTCTTTCGAAGAGTAACTTTCCCTTCTCGACCATGGTCTATCGGTATGGTTAACCAAAAACAATTATTAATTTTTCGGTCTAGTTTCCGACGTCCTCGCCCACTAGTATCACCGTTATATCGTTCACATTGGTACTGCTTTCGAACTCTACAGAGTCTCCAAGGGCCTCGAAGAAGGGCTGGCTGTCGTGTCTGTCCAGATATTCTTTAGCATCTAGGTCACAGTTCTCTATGGTCGATGTGTCCGCTATGGCCCCTGACTTATCCGTACCGTCTATACCGTCGGAGTCGACGCTAGCCACCACTATATTTTCCCTGTCATCTATCTCCAAGGCGGCACTGAGTACCAGCTCCCTGTTGGGACCTCCTTTACCGCTTTTTTCATCTTTAGGGTCAAAACGCACGGTCGTCTCGCCTCCGAGGACAAGTGCCGCCGGGGGCTCTATCGGGTTATGTGAGTCCTGGACCTCCATTGCCATGGCTGTAAGCGGTTTTGCCACTTCCCTAGCCTCGCCCTTGTTCTGCGATGTGAGGATTAGGGTACGCATGTCCTTTCTTTTCGCCAACCTCTTGGCCTCCTCCAGTGCCAGTAGGTTGTTCCCTATGAGGAAGTTGTGGGCCTTGAGTTCAGTGGGCGTCTCCTCCATCCTTCCTTCTATACCGGCTTCGATGTGCTCCCTGACACTAGAGGGTATGGCATCCCAGATATCGTACTCCTTCAGGATGATCTTGGCATCGTGGAATGTGGTCTCATCGGGATAGGGGGGTCCGGACGGTACGGAACTCAGGTCGTCCCCCACAACGTCCGAGATGATGAGGGAAACGATATCTCCATTTTTCGAACATAGTTCACCGAACCTGCCTCCCTTCACCCTGGAAACGTGCTTCCTGACGGCGTTCATCTCCTGAATATTGGCCCCAGAATTAACCAGGAGCTTGTTCAGGGCGTTCATATCTTCAGCGGTGATGCCCTCAACCGGGGATGAAAACAGGGCTGAACCACCGCCGGAGACCAGGAATACGAACAGAGCGTTCTCCTTCCCGTCGACTTTCGATAAAAGTTCGTCGGCAGCCATCTTGTTAGCATCCTCCGGATATGGATGATGTGCTTCCATGACCTCAACGGGGCAGTTCTCATGATGATCTTCACCACTCTTGGTTATCACCAGGCCGTCGTCGGGTTTCAGTATCTCACACCCCATGGCCATGGGCACCGAAGCCTTTCCGATGCCCAAAACCACTATTTCATCGTGATCGCTGCGCTCGAACTCTTTGCCACATATCTTTATGACGTCGTCATGGACCTCGATGCTGTCCCTGACCAGGGCTCGGGGGTCAGCTGCTTCGATGCCCCCGATGATCATCTTCATGGCCAGCTCTCTCATCTCCTCCATTTCCTTCATCTATTCTTGTTATATGACTAGGGGTTTATCTATCCTACTATTGGAGTATATTTTCAAGATTCTATTTATCGTTTTAAATGGGTATTTAGAGCTGTCTGGATGAAAAATGTTATAAATCGTCATTCGATTACGTAGTTGAGGAGGAATCATAGATGGAATTCGTGTTCAAAGGCGGGTCCGGCCCAAGTGGAGATATGACGGTACCAGAGTGTATGATCGAGGAGTTCCTGTCGTGGTGCGAGGAGTGTGAAGAGGAGATGAGCAGGGAAGAATTGGAGGAATGGTACGAAGAAGACCGCAGCGGGTGGGCATCCATCTTCGATGAATTCCTGAGGGATAGGCTTACGGAGGTGGATGGAACCCTGGTGGAGAAGGAAGAGGCAGAGTTCTTAAAAAAGTGGCACCTTTCAAACGTCCCCATGGGTGGCGGCTATCCCAAGCATGTCTCCAAAACCTTCGAGGATGATGGGAAAAAGTACGGTATGATGACCTTTTTCTGGAGCAGCGAGGGAGGGGGAAAAGGGTTCGATCCCTATCTGCTGGCTTACAGGGAAGATAGGTAAGCTAGAAACAGCACTTGTAGCTATCTCTCCTTCGGCCTGACCTCTTTTAACTCTCTCTGAAGGTTGAATGCCTGGTCGATATTGGATCTCGTCACTATCCCGACCAGTTTTCTGTTCTCGATCACAGGGAAGCGACCCAAACCCTCGTTCATCATCTTTTTCCAGGCGGTACCTGCATCTTGATCTGGGTCTAGGGTTACGAAATCCGTCTTCATGACCTCCTTCACTTTTTTGACCGGGATATCATGCTGAGGGATCTCCTTGACATCTTTGAGGGATATGATACCGACGATCTCCTCACCTCGTTTGACTGGAAAACCGGTATGCTTGTGCGTCTTCACCTTCTCCAAAAATCCGTCTAAAGAGATTTCTGGATCTATGGTGTCGACGTCCTCTGTCATGACCTCTCTGACCGATACCCGGCTGAGAACATGCTCCACCACCGCACTCTGTGACTCCCGCGACGCGGCTATATAGATGAAGAATGCTATAAGGAGAAGGAATATGTTCACGAAGAAACCGAGGATCCCGAATATGACCGCAAACACCTTCCCGATCGAAGCGGCGGTAGTGGTCGCTTTCACGTGGGAATATTTCTTGGCGAGAAGGGCCCTGAGGATCCTTCCT
>JAHENW010000122.1 GCA_018610025.1 Thermoplasmatota archaeon | reverse complement strand
GTGTCCAGCCCAAGTTCGTTGCACATGTAGTTGTACTCAGTAACCTTTTGAAGGTCGAAAATACCTAGGTTAGGTCCAAGTGCCCATGTGCTCTCGTACTCCGGCCCCTTCCCTTTTTCCTCCTCAGTCTCCGTCTTTAAACCACATCTTATCGGGCACGCGTAACAGCCGTAGTGTTCACGCACTATATCATCCCTCATCCTCTCACCGGAGACCTGGTCCGCCCTCTCGTCACAGCTTTCTTGAAAATTCTTCATGGAGAACATACCCAGCCAGTTTATTAGGTTGACCAGGATTGGGGTGCCGAATTTTCTCAGGCCGCGAGATGTCACGGGTGAAGAATCTATCTTGGAGTTGGCCTTCTTGACGAAATTTTTTAATTTATCTCTATCATGAACTGAAACTTTCTTTTCTCCCTGAACGGATATACCCTTCAACTTCTTGCTCCCCATGACCGCTCCAACGCCCCCTCTTCCGAACACCCTGTCGTCATGGGTGACTATCGATGAGAACTTTACCAGGTTCTCTCCGGCAGGCCCGATGACCGCACTCTTTTTCTTTAAGCCATCCAGAGTTTTCCCCGTCCTTTCACCCCACAGCTCCGTACTCTTTATCTCTATCATACCCTCATCCATATCGATGATCACTGGCTCGGATGCTTTTCCTTCTACAATCAGCGCGTCGTAACCGGTCTTCTTGAACTCCTTACCGAAGAATCCGCCCACGTTTGAATCGGTTATCGTGCCCGTTAGAGGAGATTTCGTACTCACCGAGAACCTCCCCGATGTGGGCACCATTGTTGCTGTCAAAGGACCGGCGGCGAAGACGAGAACATTCTTCCCCAACGGATCGATGTCTGCACTTATCTCATTTACCAACTGCCTTGCACCCAATCCTCGGCCCCCGATGTAGTCCTTGAGTATATCTCTCCCTATCTTCTCTTCGCTCACATCCTCCGAAGAAAGATCGACCCTGGCAACTCTGTTCCACCAGCCGTACATCATCCCCACAATTTCTACGAAAGGTATAATTCTTGCGGAATAAATCCACCCCCAAGATAAACTTTTTATATAACACCCTCTGTAAAGTGGATGCTCAGTAAGATATACCACCGATGATTTGTGTGGACTTATAGTCTGAAAAGAGGTGTAAGAATGGCAGAAAAGATGTATGTAAACTTCGAGATGACTGATGATTTGGTCGATAAGGCGTACGAAGCGGTCGAGTTAGCTAGAGATACGGGTGAAGTAAGAAAGGGTACCAACGAGGTGACGAAAGTCGTAGAAAGGGGAGACGCCGACCTGGTAGTTATGGCGGAAGACGTTAAACCTCCTGAAATACTAGCTCACCTTCCACTGCTGTGTGAGGAGAGAGAAGTCCCCTTCGCATACGTACCCACCCAGCAGGAGCTGGGAGCCGCCGCTGGTCTGAATACTTCTTCCGCTTCCGTAGCCGTAACTGACCCTGGAAAGGGCGAGCAGATGATCGATGATCTTAAAGAGTCTTTGGAAGACCTGAAATAGAACGAATGAGAGGAGTCCCAAATGGCGAATAATGATAGTGTACCTGGAGAGGTTGTCGAAATCGTTGGCCGCACCGGCATGACCGGCGAGGCCGTTCAGGTAAAAGTAAGAGTCCTGAAAGGAAGGGACGAGGGCAGGATCATCACTAGGAACGTGATGGGCCCCGTCCAAGAGGGGGATAAACTCATGCTCAGAGAGACGGCTAGAGAGGCCAAAGAGATCGGGGTGAGATGAGATGGTCGAGACGAAGGAGTGTTCCTTCTGTGGAAACAAGATCGAACCCGGTACTGGGAAGATGTACATCAAGAACGACGGCCAGGTGCTCACCTTCTGTGGGAGCAAATGTGAGAAGAACATGATGGAGTTGGACAGGAAAGCTAGGGAAACACGATGGACTCAGAAACACATGCAGGAGAAAGCCCTGAGGACATACACCAAAGAGGGCGACGAAGAGAAGAAAGTGATCAAGAAGAAGAGTGAGGAGTGATCCCCTTGCAGACCACTTTTCTCATGGTCAAGCCCGACGGAGTACAGCGAGGTCTAGTAGGCGAAGTTATATCTAGAGTGGAAGAACGCGGCCTGCGCATAACCGCTCTCAAGATGCTCACCGTAGACCAGAAGATGGCTGAAGAACACTATGCCGAACACGAAGGAAAGGATTTCTACCAAGGTCTCATAGAATACATCACCTCTGGACCGGTGGTCGCCATGGCGGTCAAGGGTGAAGACGCTATATCCGGAGTTAGGGATATGGTCGGGGAGACCGATCCGAAGGAGGCGTCCCCGGGAACCATCCGCGGAGACTACGCAATGGACATCGGGAGGAACATCGTACACGCTGCGGATTCACCTGAAAGTGCGGAGAGAGAACTGGATATCTTTTTCGCCGATCCAGATTACCAAGAATACGATAGAATAGAAGAGGACTGGGTATACGAGTGATCCTAATCCTCTAGTTCTTTCATTTCTTCATCTATGCGCTGTTTGAATTTCTCAGAACCAACGATGTCGAGTTTTTCCTTCGCCTCTTCAAAATACCGTTTTGCCTCCTCTTTCTTACCCATCTTTTGATAGACCTTACCTAGTTCGTACTTGTACTCCCCCTCCTCAAATGGTATATTGAGTTCCTTGACGATCTCGATAGCTTCCTCGAAGTGATCTATAGCTTCTTCATAGTTCCCTTTTTCCCTCTGTAGTATCCCTTTGTTCTCATAGACGGCGGAAAGACCGAGGCTGTCGTCGATCTCCTCCATCACCTTTTTGGCCCTTTCCAGGTACTTGGAGGCTCTTTCAGTTTCTCCCTTCTTGGCCAGGGCCTCGGCGGTGTTGAACGATCCCCAGCCTATGAACATCTTATTACCGATCTTTTTAGCGTTCTCTATGGTCTTCTCAAAATATTCCATGGCCGTGTCGTATTCGCCCTTCTTCATGTACTGGTCTCCGATATTGTTATATGCCTTGGCCAGTTCTCTGTAGGCGTTCTGATTTTTCAGGGCCTCCAAACTCTGTTCATATTGTTCTATAGCCTTGTCGTTCTCACCTTTATGGGCGTATATATTACCCCAGTCGACGTAGGTGAGGGCTACAATCCTCTCTGCTCCGGCGGATTCCGCCTTCTCTATAGCCTTCTTGTACTGCTCTACACCTTCGTCCAGTTTTCCTTCTCTCCAGAGTATGTAGCCCAACCCTCTTTTACTGTCCGCTATCCCCTTTTCATCTCCCAGATCCTCGTAGAGTTCCAGGGCATCCATGTACTCTTCTCTAGCCTTGTCGTATTCCTGGATCTCCCTGTTCACGTGTGCCTTTTTCCGCAGTCCCTTCGCCCTGAGTGTATCTTCCCCCTTCTCTTCCCCCATCTCGAGCAGTTCGTTCCATGTTTCTTTGGCCTCTTCGCACCTGCTGATATCGTAGTACAGACCTCCTATCTCCTCTAGGAGTTCGATCTTCTTCTCCTCATCCTCTTCGATATCTGAAGCTCTATCCAACGATTCGATGGCACTCTTATACAGGCGGATGGCGTTCTCTATAGCGAAGGTCTGCAGGGCGTTCTCGGCTGCCTTCCTGGAGTACTCATAAGCCTTCTCGAACTGTTTTCCCCTGTAGTAATGTCTGCTCAGAGAGTAATAGTGTTCTTCCAATTCGTTCCCATAAAGGTCCTCGATGGTTTCACCCATGATACCGTGTAAAACCCTCTTCCTGCTCTTTCCCATGTCTTCGTAAATAGTCATCCTGGTCTGGAGATGGTTGAAACGGTATAT
>JAHENW010000121.1 GCA_018610025.1 Thermoplasmatota archaeon | reverse complement strand
CCGTGGTGGCGAACACGTTCCTCCATACCTACCCATAACTCGAAAAAAAAGGCCATGAGATAGATAGGACCGCGAAGGACTCATTGGAAGAGGTCTTCAAAAGATACGACGCAGGTGAATTCGCCAAGGAAGGAATACCCCAGTTACTGGAAGAACTGGCCGACGGTAAGAACATCGACGAGGCAGTCGAAGCCTCCGGACTGGAATCGGTGGGCGATGAGAACATAAGAGATATAGTAAAGGATGTTCTTGATGAAAGAGAAGATTTCGTAGAAGAGAGGGGGATGTCAGCCGTGGGGCCGCTCATGGGCGTCGTTATGGAAGAGCTCAGGGGAAAAGCGGACGGCGAGAAGGTGAGTGAGATATTGAGAGAAGAGCTTCAGAAGAAGGTTCAATAATATGGATAAGAAGATAACCGAGATGAAGGAGACCGGAGACATAAAAGGTCTGATCGATGAATTGAAAGAAGGCGATATAGAGGAAAGGGCAGAGAGCGCCATGGCTTTGGGCGTCCTAGAGGCAGAAGAGGCCGTGGGCGCTCTCGTTGATAGTTTAGATGATGAATCTGACCTCGTGGTCTCGAACGCCGCTCTGGCTCTGGGTCATATAGGTTCAGACGAGGTCATGGGATCCCTTTTGGATCGTCTTGACCATGAAAGCTGGGAGGTCAGACACGACGCCGCCATCGCCCTGGGAGAGATCGGGACACCTGATGCTGAGGACGAATTGTTGGAACTGCTTGACGATGAAGAGATGGAGGTGAGACAGAAGGCTGTAGAGGCCCTAGGTAAGGTGGGCGACGAAGAGACACTGGAAGAACTGAAAGGACACATCGGCGGCGAGGATATAAGGAAGGAATTGGTATGGTCTATATCCCTCATCGGAGGGGATGGGGCTGTAGAGCCCCTTATCGAGCTGTATGAGGATGGTGGCGGAGAGATAAGAAAGCTAGCTGTCCGAGGTATGGGAAAGGTTGGGGGAGAGGGAGTAAAAGAGATGATCCTCGAAGCCACAGAAGATAAGAATTGGCGGGTGAGGGAGGAAGCGGCCAAAGCGCTGAATAGGGTCTTTGAGGGGGAGAAGATAGAGGCAGGGTCAAGATACGTGGAGAAGTTGATAGAACTGCTAGATGACGAGAAGATTTACGTTGTCAAGGCTGCCCTTCGAACACTGGGGGAACTCGGTGACGAAGGCGTCTTACCCGAGGTAAAGGAGAGGGTGGAGGATGACGAACCCTCCATCCGTTCCTCCGCAGTTGAGGCGGTGGGTAGGTTGGGGGGAAAAGAGGCGGTTGAATTACTGCTGGGCCGACTTGAACGGGAGACAAATCCGAGGGTGCTTTGGTCCATCTCGGACGCCCTTTCAATGGTGGATGAGGAAGGTGTAGAGGAGATGGAAGAACGCTTCGACCAGGTCCCAGAAAAGAAGAAAATAATAGTGGCAGTTGCATTGGGAAAGAACGGGAGCAGGGCTGAATTATCCTATCTTCTAGAGGGGATGAGGGACGATAGATGGAAGATAAGACAGAAATCGGCGGAGGGTATCAGGGGTATAGGTCCGAAAGATTTCAACAAACGGGAATTGAATTCCGTGCTCTCGAGGTCTAGGGAAGGTATCGAGGACAACGATAAGTGGGTCCGTATGGAGTGTATCAAGGCTCTAGGGGAGATAATAGAAGAGGTGAATAAGGATACCAGCAGAGAAAGAGAAAAGTTAGAGACCCTGCTGGAGAGCGGTGACGAGGACGAGAAAGAGGCCGTTGAGAAGGTACTCGAGGATATAGAAGTGGACTAACAATAAAAACAAAAAAGTTATTACATCCATGATTCTTCTAAGACCCATCAATGAATCAAGAACTGTTAATGATTATTGGCATCCTGGTCGGAGCCGCCTTCCTGCCATCACTGATATATCTCCGGTGGATAAGGAACGCTAAAAAGGTCTCTAGACCAAAATACAATAACCTGAGTAAATCATTCATCTGGGGGGCCATCTTCGCCGTTATCATGGCGGTCGTCCTCTCGCTTATATTCATAGGAGCTATCTCCACTCCTGAGCTTAAAAGGGAATACGTTTTTTTACAGGATGAGACGATATTCTCACTCATCGTGGTCTGTGTCATCGCGCCGTTGGTCGAGGAATTCACCAAGATGCTGGGTGTCTTTACAGTCAGGGATTACATCTATGACATAGAGGACGGGCTCATATTCGGAGCAGCGGCCGGCCTGGGATTCGCGGCCACGGAGAACCTGCTCTATGAAGGGACGACTTTCTTTCAACATGGGGTCGAGGCCTTTATCGTGATAGTGATCGTGAGGAGTGTAGCGAGCACCCTTCTCCACGGCAGCGCCAGTGCAGTGGCAGGTTATGGGATATCCAAGAAGCTGAAAAGGGGGAATAGCATCCTTCCTTATTACTTACTGGCGGTGATAATGCACGGTGGATTCAATTACCTGGCTTCCCTACAGCTGCTGTACGGCGGCAGGCTACCCCTCTTGGCTCTCGGTTTCACGATATTAATCGCCATAATAGCCGTCCAGGCGGTCAGGGGGAAGATAAGAAAACTCAGTTTATGGAAATATTAGAGGTGTATCAAATTGAATGAGTTCCCAGATGATGGAAAACCAAAGGAAGACATACTGAAAAGGATCCGTTCGGCTAAGGAGGAAAACATCAATTTCTCCTCGGGGAGGGTATTCGGTTCTATGTGTACAGAGCCTTTAGAGATCGGTAGAGAAGTGCATGAGATGTTCATCGAATCCAACCTGGGAAATCCAGGCCTATACAAGGGGACCAAGGAACTAGAAGAAGAAGTTCATCGTGCCGTCGGTTCCCTTCTACACGCCCAGGGATGCACTAAATTCTCTGTGGGAGGAGGGACTGAAGGGAATATATTGGGGCTTTGGAACGCTAGGGATAGGACCGGAAAAAAGAAGGTTCTGCTCCCGAAGAGCGCCCACTTTTCCTTTAAAAAGGCATGTGATCTGCTGCAGATGAAACCAGACTTCGTACCTTTAAATGACGAATACAGGATGGATATCGATGTTCTTAGAGAAAAGGTGGACGAAGAGACCGCGGCGGTGGTGGGGATAGCGGGGACCACTGAGTTAGGGATGGTGGATGATATAGAGGAGATCGCTGATATACCTTTGATCTCCAACGGAGATGTACATCTCCATGTGGACGCCGCCTTTGGCGGGATGGTGATACCGTTCCTGAGAGAGGGGGGAAAAAACCTTCCAAGATTCGATTTCAGTATACAATCCGTGGATTCACTGGTGGTCGATCCTCATAAGATGGGTTTCTCCCCTACACCTCTGGGCCTATTTTTCTCAAGAGAAGATATCTCGACTTCCATCGAAGCGCCTTACCTGACTGGGGACGAGCATAAAACCATCAGAGGTACCCGCTCCAGCGCCTCGATACCGGCATTCTGGGCTACGATACAATATTTGGGAAGAGAAGGTTACCGGAAAAAAATTGAACAGTGCATGGAGAACACTTTTTATCTCAAGGAAAGGATGGAAGAGATAGGTTTCGAAAGTATAACCGAGCCAGTGATGAATATAGTGTCCTTCCACCATCCAGAACCGAAGAGTTTCGTTAAAAAGATGATGGAAAAAGGGGGGAACGTCTCCAGGACCCTGACCCCTCCTGGTATACGCTTCGTAGTGATGCCCCACGTGACCGAAGATGCGATAGATGGATTGATAGAT
>JAHENW010000120.1 GCA_018610025.1 Thermoplasmatota archaeon | reverse complement strand
TATCTCAGTGATAAAAAGAAAGAAGTCTTCGTGATGAACGTCCCCCTCACCTATCCTCCCGAGGAAGTGAATGGAAGATTGGTCTCGGGTTTCTTATGCCCGGACCTAGAAAATGGCACCTATCCTCCATCGTTCTCGAGGGAACTGAAGAAGATGAATTACAAGATAGATGTCGATTCTTCTTTAGCCCTTCAGAACCTTGACAAATTCATGGACGATGTCCATGAAACTTTTGAAGCTCGAAAGGAGGCGATGTTCAACTACTTGGATAAAGATTGGGATTTCTTCATGGTCCAATTCATGGAAACCGATCGGATCAATCATTTCATGATGGGGTACTGGAGAGACGAGCACAGCCGGGCCAAGCAGTTCCTAGAGTTCTACAAGAAAGTTGACAAGATGATAGGTGAGATCAAAAAGAGAACAGAGGAGGAGAACCTCATCATCATGTCAGACCATGGCTTCACCGGGATAAAAAAAGAGGTCCAGTTGAACTACTGGTTAAACGAGAAAGGCTATCTTGAAGACGCCAAAGAATTCGGGAGCATAGGCCCAGATACCAAAGCCTTCAGTCTGCTCCCTGGAAGGATATATATCAACCTAAAGCAAAGAGAGGCTAGGGGGGGTGTTTCTAAAGAAGACTACGAAACCCTTCGAAACCAGCTGATCGATGACCTCAAAGATGTGAGGACGCCCGAGAATGAAAAGGTCATCCAGAAGGTCTTCAAACGTGAAGAGATATATTCAGGACCTTATGCCAAAAGAGGTGCCGACATAATCGTTCATCCAAAAAAAGGATACGATCTAAAGGCCGAATTCGGGGCATCAGAATTCATGGATAAGGGCCTACGGAACGGGATGCATACCTACGGCGACGCGTTTATATATTTCAACGATAAAATAAAAGAGGAGCACGATATCTCGAACAGAACGCCGAATATAATCGATCTATTTCCGACCATCCTAGATCTGATGAAGATCAAGAAACCAAAAGGGCTGGATGGCAGATCACTTATCTGATACCAAGGAGTGAAAATACCCGAGTCCCCTATAGACCTAGACCCCTATTCAAACTTCACTCCTCGATACCCCTCACCTTTCTCTCGATCCTTTGGATATAATCATCCTTTCTTTCTAATTCCACATCCAACTCATCGGCGACCAATAACAGGGCTACCTCTATATCTATATTCAACCTGTCCTGCTTTTCGTTGACCTTGGACATTATGTCCTGCCTTTTCTTATCGCTCCTATCCACCACCTCTTCCAAAATCTGAGAGAAGAGGCTCTTCTCCTCACCCTTCTCCTGAAAGATGTCTTTAGAGGGCTCAAAACCTAGTGGGATATCTTCATCCTTGTAGTCAAAATCCGCTATCAGTTCCTCTCCATCCCTTTTTATCAACCCTTCTTCCTCCGCTTTCATCAGCAGTTTTCTACCTTCTTCCGACGAGAACCAACCTATCTCGGTTGGTGCATATACGAAGTCATCTTTGTCCATCCTTCTCTCGCTGTTCCTTTGGAAGATGAAGGCGAGGGTCTTCTTCAGTTCATCTCTAGGTATCTTATCGCCTCCTCTAGTCCTAGAATTATACCGTCAACATGTTCGGAATAGAGATCATGCCTTTCCTTTTCAATACCCCCCCCGATGTATACGCTGCAGTCGATCTTTGACAACTCCGGAAGCAGGTCCAGATCGAAGGTATCTTTTGAGAGGTTCGAAATGACCATCATGTCGATCCCGGCTGATAGGCCCTCCTCTACCAGTTCATCCAAAGACATATCCTCTATCTCCTCAGAGGGAGAAACGATCCCTTCTTCGTAGTCCAAGGAAAATATCATCTTGTCGCTCAGTTCGGTCCCCTCTTCGAGAAGCTCTAGGTCATGCATGGTTTTCGTGGAGATAACGGCTCTGTCGGCTCCCCCTATGTAGGCGTCGGTGATGGTCTCAATATCCCTAGCTCCCATGTCCGCCCAAACCTCCTTCCTTCGGCTGACCTTCCTTATAAGGTCAAGCTGGGGCTTGTTATTGTGTATCCCGTTGAGGTCTAGATAGTACATCCTGTCAAAATCGGCTAGATTTTCCAGGACGTCGTTTAGACCCCATTCATCGTCTTCATGGTAGTATACCTCGTACTCCTCCTTGGCCACGACGACCGGTTCTTTGTCTAGAAACGATACCGCAGGAATCACTTCCATATATATCACGAGCTATTTGATCGAGTCTTAATATTCACTAAACGAGGGAAAAGGGTTGGATTTAAAATTTGTTTTCATTTGAGGATGTAACGGAGGTAGCTCACGAATCGATTCAAGGGCATACCCTTTTCCCAGCTGATCTTGTAGTTCCCGTGGGTCGTCTCCTCCAGGGTCGGTATTTTTCTCTGGACCACTCGATGTTTTTTGGATAGATTGGAGATATCCATGGTGAAAATACTCCACTTGTCCCCCCGTTGCCCTTTCAATCTAAAAGCATAGAGGGGCAGAACGCCGCTGTTGGAACATTCCTCTTCGATCCATTCTACCTGTTCAGTCAATCTCTCCTTATCGCTGAAATACAGCACGTCTTCCTTCGATGACTTGACCTCGATAGGAAAGGATAACTCACCCCTGATGGCGATCAGGTCTATCCCTAGACTACCTGCAGCCCGGACTACCATGAAGGGTATGTCAGTAACCGAATGATACTGTTCTATCTCATCCTCACTGCAGGTTTTGGTAACTTTTTCTAACGTCTCCTTTTCCGCTGAGAGAATGCCCTTGAGCTCCCGCTCGTACTTGCCCGTTGCCATCCATCATAAAAGCTGAAGGGTGATATTTAAAACTATTTTGAAGGGATTGGTGAATGTATATGCTACGGTTCCAACCTGCTCGTATCCCTGGGAAACAGTATGGCTTCCCGGATGTTACTTAGGTCCAAAAGTTGTTGGACGAACCTGTCCAGTCCCAAACCGATGCCGCCGTGTGTGGGCATACCGTATTTGAATGTCTTCAGGTAAGACTCGAAGTTCTCGAGGTCCAGGTCGTTCTCTTCCATCTGGGATATCAGAACGTCGTACCTGTGTTCCCTCTGCCCTCCTGAGACCAGTTCCTGTCCCTTGTACTCCAGGTCGAAGTACGTTGTCAGGGATGGATCGTAGTCCTTCCTTTTGGCGTAGAAGGTACTCTTCTTCAACCGGGTTGGGAATTCAGTTATGTAGAAGAAATCAGTGCCGTACTCCTCTTTTACGTAGTCTCCGAGCATCTTCTCACCTTCGGTATCCACCTCCCGCTCGTCTTCCCATTCCTTCCCCATGTCCTCAAGTATCCTTATGCACTTCTCGTGGGGTATCTTCTTTACGGGATGATCTGGGATCTCAAGTTCTACATTGAACTCATCTAGTATGTCCGAGCCTTTTTCTTTCACATATCGGAGGGCGTGCTGGACCATGTAACTCGTCATATCCATTATGTCATCAGAGCTATCTATGAAGGACATCTCAAAATCAACCGAGATGAATTCTGAGGTGTGCCTTATGGTGTCGAAATCTTCCGCCCTGTAGGCAGGAGCGATCTCGTAGACCTTCTCAAATCCAGAGGCCATGAGCATCTGCTTGTATAGCTGTGGACTCTGGGCTAGATGAGCGTTGTTATCGTAATACTGGACATCGAACAGGGTGGCCCCCCCTTCGGCTCCAGTGGCCACTATCTTCGGGGTATTCACCTCGATGAATCCCTCCTTCGAGAAGAAATCCCTGAGCCCCTGCAGAAGCAGGTCCCGGATCTCGAATATATATCTCTTCTCTTCCTTCCTCAGATCCAAGAACCTGTTGTCCAGCCTTGTACCCATCTCAGCATTGACCTTGTCCACGACTCCCAGTGGCAGTGGTTTCTCGGCCTCGTTCTCCACCTTGATGGCACTAGGTACTATCTCGTAACCCAGTTCCGTCTGGTCTGTCTCCTTCTTCTCACCCTCGACCACTATGACGCTCTCCCTTGGTATCTCCACTATATCGTCGTACTCCTTCTCCATGTTGTCTTTGTCAACCACCACTTGAAAGACACCACTCCGGTCCCTCACTTTCAAAAAAGCTATGCCTCCGAGGTCCTTGACCTCCTGAAGCCAGCCGGCCAGTCTGCAGCTGGCACCGTCTTCCAGATCCACAGCGTCTGTTGCATGGATACGTTTCATAGAGATATGAAAAAGCGAGGGGATATAAAAGGGTTCAGGAGAGTATAAAAAAGTAATAACAAAATAAATATAAGGTATTGATTTTTTCTATTACGGTAACATGGGAAAGAACAGATACGACGTGAAAAGAGGACACTTTGAGAACATAGAAGGAGATCAATTAAAAGAATTGATGGTGGACATCTTCGAGGATGTTGAAGAAGAAGGTGAGAAGCTCATAACGGAATACGGCGCTATCGATCATCTAGAGGTTTGGACAGAAGGAAGAACGGGACTCTGGGTCGACCTTGAGATGGACGACGACTCCGACCAAGAGATAGCCAAAGAGACCATAGACAGATGGAACGATTTTCTCAGGGAGGCCACTGGTTTTACGGCCAAAAAAAGGAAGAAAAGGGCGAAGAACAAGGCCAAGGATAGCTAGTTTTCAAATACACCACTTTACTCCACTATCTATCATACCTAGATCAATCCATCAGAAATATATATAGGGTGTCATATACCTCATCCGTGATTATATATGAGTGAGGAAAATAAACTGGCAAATCCGGCCACCCTAGGCCTTATGGGTTTCGGTATGACTACGGTACTGTTGAACATCCACAACGCCGGTTATATCGAACTCCAGAGCATGATCCTGGCCATGGGTATATTCTACGGCGGCTTCGCCCAGCTGATAGCTGGCTGGTGGGAAATGAAGCAGG
>JAHENW010000119.1 GCA_018610025.1 Thermoplasmatota archaeon | reverse complement strand
GCTGGAAGAAGAAAGAGAAGCAGTTGAGGAGAAGGAAGAAAAGCTTGACGAGTTGAAAGCAGAGATCGACGAGTTGGAAGGGGAGAAGGAAGAGCTGGTGGAAAAAAAGGAAAGCTTACAGGAAGAAGTAAGTGGGCTCGAAGAAACGAAAGAAGAACTGAAGGAAGAAAGAGAAGAACTTAGTGAGGAAGAAAAGAAGATCGAAGAATTACGCTCAGAGATCGACGAGTTGGAAGGGAAGAAGGAAGAGCTGGTGGAAAGGAAAGAAAGTATACAAGAAGAGATCAGCGGACTCGAAGAGAGGGAGGAGGAACTGAAAAAGACAGAAGAGGAACTAGAAGAGGAGATAACAGAGCTGGAAGAAGAAAGAGAAGCAGTTGAGGAGAAGGAAGAAAAGCTTGACGAGTTGAAAGCAGAGATCGACGAGTTGGAAGGGGAGAAGGAAGAGCTGGTGGAAAAAAAGGAAAACTTACAGGAAGAAGTCAGCGGGCTCCAGGAGAAGAGAGATGAACTGGAGGAGATGGAAGAGAATATAGAGAAGAGTAGGAGCGAACTCCAGGAGATAGAAAAGGAAGAAGAAGAGGCGAGAGAAAGGAAGGAAGAACTCGAAGAAGAGATCGGGGATTTCGAGAAGAAAAAGCAGGAACTTAAGGAGAGAGAAAACGCACTGGTGGAGAGGGAAGAAGAGTTGGAAGAAAAGGAAGACGAGATCGCCGAATTGAGGGAGGAACTCGAAAGAAAAAGAGAGAGACTGGAGGAGAAGGAAGAGGAAGTGACCGAAGAGAAGAAGAGGCTGAGTGGGAGGAAGGGAGCGTTGACAAAACAGCGGAACACGCTGAAGAAAAGGGAGCAGGAACTAGAGGAAAGAGAGAAAGCCCTCGAGGAGAAGGAGGAGGAGTTGAGGGAGAGGGTCGAAGAGGAACTGATGGAGGAGAAGGAAGAACAGATCCAAGAGCTGAACTCCACCATAGAGGAAAAGGGAGAAGAAAGAGATAGGGTCGAAGAAGAACTCTCCGATCTGGAGAAAGAAGTGGATGAACTGAAGGAGAAGAAAGAAGAGCTGGAGGGTAGGATAGAGGAGATAGAGGAAAGAGAAAGCGAACTGGAAGGGAAGGAGAAGAGGTTGGCCGAGAAAGAGGAAGAATTGGATCAAAGGGCGGGAGAACTGGATTCCCGAGAGGAAGAGCTGAAGGGGAGAGCGGAGGAGTTAGAAGGTTGGGAGGAAGAACTGGATGGACGGGAAGCCGATATCGAATCTAGAGAAGAGAAGATGGAGCAAAGGGAGGAAGAACTTGACGGATACAAAGAAGAACTGAACGGGAGAAAGAAGGATATACAGGGTAAAGAAAGAGAACTGAACACCCTGGAGACAGAGCTGGAGGAATGGGAGGGAGAGCTGGAAGAAAAGGAAGAAGAATTGAATGAGAAGGAGACCGGGCTGGAAGAGTTGGACGAAGAATTACAGGACAGGAGGGGGAGCCTAGAGGCCAGGGAGGAGGAACTGAGAGAGAAGGCCGCGAGACTTGAAAAGTTGGAAGATAATCTAGACGATTTCCAGACCGAGATCGCCGAGCGGGAGAAGAAGGTCAATGAAAGGGAAAAGGCACTGGATGAGAGAAAAGATAAACTCGACTCCTTCGAAGAGGAACAGGATGAGAGGGAAAAGGGATTGGACGAGAGGGAAGAAGAGCTTGAATCCAGGGAAGCTACGCTTGATGAAAGAGAAGTGGAGATGGATGACAGAGAAGATGAACTATCTCGATGGGAAGAGGAGTTGGAGGAGAAGGAAGAACAGCTGAGTGAAAAGGAGAGTGCTCTGAACGAAAGGGAAGCGGGCCTGAGAGACTGGGAAGAAGAAAACGAGGAGAAAGAGAAGGAACTGGAGGAATTCAGTTCTGATCTACAAGATAAAGAAGAAAACTTGACGAGATGGGAAGGGGAGCTGGAAGAGTGGGACGAAGAGTTGACCCAGAAAGAAGCCTCGCTGGAGGAACGGGGGAAGTCCCTAGACGATAGAGAGAGAGACCTCCAAGAATTTGAAGAGATACTGAATGATAAAGAGAAGGAGTTGGAAGAATGGGAGGAGGAACTGGAAGATACTGAGCAGACCTTAGAGAGCGATAGGGAAGAACTGGAAGAAGAAAGGGGTGAGTTGGAGGACGAGAGGAAGGAATTGGAGGATCTGCGTGAGGAGCTGGAGGAAAGGGAAGAAGAGCTCGAGGACGAGAAGGAGGAGTTCGAAGATCGGATTGAGAGCAGGGAAGATGAACTGAAGAAGAAAGAGGCCTCACTAGAGGAGAAAGAAAACCTTTTAGAACAGAAGGAAGAGGAATTGGATGAGAAAGATAAGGACGTGACCCAAAGGGAGGGGAGAGTCGAAGAAAAGGAAGAGAATCTCCAAGAATGGGAGGAAAAACTGGGTGAGAGGGAGAACAGGACAGAGGGGATGGAGGAGGGTGTAGAAGAACTCAGAGATGAACTGCATGTCTGGAGGGACGAGTTAGAGGAGAAGGAGATAGAACTCCAAGAAGAGAGAGAAGAATTCCAGGAAGAGAGGGATAGGGTCCACGAACTGGAGGCTCAGCTCAGTGAACGGGAGGACGCCGTAGAAGAGGAGATCGAGAAGTTGGAGGAAGAGAGGGACGAGGTATTCTCTCTCTGGAAAGAAGTTGGAGAGAAGCTGGAAAAACTGGAAAATAAAGAGGAGAAGGTGGAAGAGAAGAGGAGCGGATTGGAGGCGAGAGAGGAGGAGCTGAAAGAAGAAGAGAGAGAACTGAGGGAGAAGAGAAAGGAACTGGAGGAGCGGGAGGGAGAGCTGGAAAAGAAGGAGGAAGAATTGGACGAGGAGATAGACAAGGTGGCCGAGGAGATGGAGAAGGCTAGATCATGGAGCCAGGCCGCCGCCGAGAGAGAGAAGGAACTGGACGATTGGGAGAACGATCTAAAGGAGTGGGAGGAAAAGCTCGAGGAGAGGCGGGAATCTATAGAGGAGGAGAGGGATGAACTGGAGGATATGAAGGAAGAGATACCTAGAAGAAAAGAAAGGGTGGAGAAGAGAGAGGAAGAGTTATCTGAATGGGAGGGAGAACTGGAGAACGTAGAGAAGCAGATAGAGCAGGAACGGGAGAAATTGGAGGAGGAAAGGGGAGAACTAGAAGAGGAAAGGGAGCACCTGCAGGATGTGAAAGAAAGCGCCATGAATCTCATGCAGTATGCCGAGAGCAAGAAAAGGAGGGAGGAGAAGAAGATGAGAGACGAGATAAAGGAAGAGAGAGAGAAATTGGAGAAGGAAAGGAAGAAGTTGGAGGAGGAGCTGAAGGAGAAAGAGAAAGAACTGGATAAGAGAGAAGAGAAATTGTCTGAAAGGAAAGAACAGCTACTGGAGAGGGCAGAAGATCTGGAAAATCGGGAGCAGGAACTGTCGGAGGAAAGAGAGGAAATGAAGGAAGAGAAGGAAGAACTGTCCGAGTTGTGGTCAAAGGTAGAGGAAGAATCACAGAAGATGGAGGAGTTGGAGGATAAAGAGGAGGAATTGGAAGAGATGAAGAGATCTCTAGAGGAGAGGGAAGAAGAACTCGAAGAGAGGGAGAAAGAGCTGGAGGAGAAAGAGAAACGCTTAGAAGAGAAGGAAGAAAGGATAGACAAGATGAAGGAACGTTTGGATAAACTCCTGTGAAGCCTATAATCTCTTTTTCAGACTCGCCCTTTTTAGACCTCGCGCTGGATCACCAGATCGACTAGCTGGAGGAGTATCTTTTTACGCTCGCTGTCGGGCAGGAAAGATATTTCCTTTTTGGCCTCAGCAGCGTATCTCTCGGCCAAGTTCTTGCAGTAAGTGAGCGAATCGGTTTCCCGTAAAAGGTCCATGGCCTCTTCGATCTCCTCATCGGTATTCTCTTTTCTCAATATCTCGATCAGCCTTTCCCTTTTTTCCTCTGGTAGATTCTCGAGGGCGTGGATTATCATGAGTGTCCTCTTTCCTCTCCTGATATCGCTCCCCACCGGTTTCCCTATGTCGTCCTGGTCTCCAACCAGATCTAGATAATCGTCCTGTATCTGGAAGGCGATGCCCATCTTCCTAGCATAGTTCCCCATCCTCTCTATCTCCTCCTCCGTACCTCCACCGATTATGGCTCCGCCCTTGGAAGCGGTCTGGAAAAGGTAACTTGTCTTCTTCTCGATCATGGATATGAACTCGTCCTCGGATATATCGAAGGTCTCCTCGAAGCGCATGTCCTCTTCCTGACCCTCAGCCACCTTCATCACGGAGGTAGACACCAGGCCTAACAGCTGTCTGAGCTCTTCTCCCTGAACATCGCTCTCGGCCAGCAGGTTGAAAGCCAGGGCGAAGAGTGCGTCGCCGGCATTTATAGCACTTGCGGGGTTCTCCTTTCTATGGAGCGTTTTCCTCCCTCTTCTCATGTCATCGTCATCCATGAGATCGTCGTGGACCAGGGTGAAATTGTGTATCATCTCGATGGCCAGTCCTAGGGGTAAGGCCTTCTCTTCATCTTCTCCGAATACACCGGCGGTCACCATGGCTAAAAAGGGTCTTAGTTTCTTACCGCCTGCCTGGGGGTACCAGGCCATGAGTTCCCAGAGAACGTGTTCTTTGCCCCTGAAGATATCATCGAGCTTAGAATCGATGAGCTCTTTCCTTTTTTCTATCTCCTCTTTCAGATCTTTCATGGATAAGACCTCTGTCGATTTAGGGATGGTCCTACAACCACTCCCTGAGTTCGCCGGTGAGGATCATCATCTTGTCTCTCAGATCCTTTACGTCCTGGCATCCGAGTAGGAACATGGCTGTTTTCAGTTCCTGGATCCTGTTCTCTATGTATCTTTTGGCCTCCTCTCTCCCCTTCTTCAACGATGGAAGGATACCACCGGCGATGCCGACAACATCCGCACCTAGGGCAATGGCTTTAGCTATATCTAGGCCGTTCCTTATCCCCCCCGTTCCTATTATTGGGAGATCAATGGTCTTCCTGCATTCTATGATCGATATCGGTGTCGGTATGCCCCAGTCCCAGAAGAGTTCCGCCAGCTGTTCGGCGTCCTCATCTTCAGTCCTGTAGTATTCCACTGCGGAGAAGGATGTACCACCCATACCGCCGACGTCTATGGCATTCGCTCCGGCGTCTCTGAATTCCATAGCCATCTCTGAAGATACACCGGCGCCGGTCTCCTTCACGATGAGAGGGAGTTCGTCAGATAACTTTTTGATGGCCTCCATGAGTCCTTCTGCCCTGGTATCGCCCTCGGGCTGTATGACTTCTTGAAGATAATTCAGATGTATGGCTAGATAGTGAGC
>JAHENW010000118.1 GCA_018610025.1 Thermoplasmatota archaeon | reverse complement strand
TCAAGGAAGCACAGGAAGCCTTGGACCAAGGTGAGGTGGAGCGGGCTGAAGAGTTAGGGGGAGAAACGAGGGAGGAACTGTTAGATGCTATTTCAGAATCCCTGGATACGGAGATAGAGAAGGTCCAGGAAAAGGTGAAGAAGACAAAGGTTTCAGGAAAGGAGGTGTCAAAACCCCTATATCTGCTCAGGGAAGCAAGGAAGTCAGAAAAGAAGGAAGATATCCTTCGTTATCTGGGGAAGTCGCTCATAAACATCGAAGAAGAGTAGAAAGGTGGCTTTTTTGAAATTCGATAGTGATATCGAGTTTGAGGTAGGAGAAGATGTCTATACTCCAGATGCCGATACCTATCTGCTGCTCGATGTGATAGAGTTGGAGGAAGGAGGGGAAGTGCTGGAGATAGGATGCGGGAGCGGTATTATATCCTTACACTGTGCTGAAGAAGGATGGGATGTGACAGCGGTGGACGTGTGTAAAGATGCGGTCGAGGGGACGAAAAGAAACGTAAGGATGAACGATTTATTGGGAGAGGTCAAGGTACACCAGAGCGACCTTTTTTCTAACGTAGATGGGCGATACGATGTGATGATCTTCAACCCCCCATATCTTCCCGAAGATGAAGAGCTTGAGAAGGACGAAAGGTGGGACGGAGGGGAGAGGGGTGATGAAACGCTGTTGACGTTCCTGGATGAATGTATCGACTATTTGAACGAAGGTGGGCGGGTATATACGATATATTCGGATAAGGCCCCGATAGACAAGGTGGAAAAGAAGATGGAGCAGCTTTTCAGCGTTGCTAAGAAAGAAAAAAAGGACTTCAGGTTCGAGACCATATTCGCCGTTGAACTGGTACCTGAGTGAAAAGAAATAAACTACATATATCTTCATCGTTTTTACCATCTATGACCGGAGCTGTATTTCTCGAAGGTGAAGGGATAGAACTGCGGACCATAGAGGAAGAGGATATCGAATGGATGAGGGACAATATCAACGATCCAGAGATCAGAAAATACACTTCAATGAAATATCCTTTGAACTATGAGCAGGAAAAGGATTGGTTTGAAAACAGTGTCAGTAGTGAAGGAGGACCCATACATCTTCTTATAACAGAAGACAAAGATCGAAAGGGGGTCATATCTTTGATGAAGGTGAATAAAGAAGGCGGTAATGCGGAGATAGGCCTGTGGATAAGTGGAGAAGAACAGGGGAAAGGCGTCGGGACCGAGGCGTCCCGCCTTATGACCGATTACGGATTAAGGGAGCTTAGGCTTCACCGTATATATGCCAGGGTCTTTGAACACAATCCCGGTTCGGCCAAGATATGGGAGAAGCTTGATTATCAGGAGGAGGGCTGTATGAGGGAGCATGATTTCATCGATGGGGAGTACAGAGACCTGCGGATCTTCGGTATGCTGAGGGACGAATGGCAAAACAAATAAATATAGATTCGATTTGAGTTTAAACAACAACCTCACTTGGAAGTGTTATGATGACGACGGAATCAGAAATAGATATTATCAAGGAATTCGATTATTCTGGGAATGATGTAGAGAAAGGATATGCGGGAGAGACACTTAAGATAGACCTCTCTGAGCTGGACTTCGAGAAGAAAGAGGTCACGGAGCAGATGAAAGAACTGTTCACCGGTGGCAGAGGATTCGACCTCTGGCTGCTCTGGAAAAGCGTGAACGAGGATACTGAGTGGGACGACCCGGAGAACGAGGTGTGTATCTCGAGCGGACCTCTCGGGGGGGATCCAGTCTATCCGGGCAGCGGCAACAGCATCGTCACAGCCATCTCTCCGTTGACTGGTGCTGTAATAGATTCAAATGTTGGAGGCTACTTCGGCCCTTACCTACTTTTTGCAGGTTTCGACGCCCTTGAGTTGTATGAAAAAGCGGAGGAGAAGGTCATCATTTATATCGATGGTATAGAGGAAAAGATAAGATTCGATAGACCGCCGAAGGATCTTCCAGATGATTCCTATGGGATCAGCAAAAGGCTGACTGAGATATATTCGGAAGGAGAGCCCAGGCAGATATCCGTCGTGTCAACTGGACCAGGTGCTGAGAACACCAACTTCGGCCTGCTCAACTTCAGCTGGTACGACATGGGCAGGGACGAAGTAAGGTATAAACAGGCAGGAAGAGGTGGGACAGGCAGCGTGTTCAAGGACAAGAACCTGGTCGCCCTAGTCGTTCGTTCTGAAGGGGAGAAGAAGGGCATCGATCCCGACGATCCTGAGCGGTTGAAAAAGGTTAGAAAGGAGCATGCTAAAGAGATCGCCGAGCTGGATCCAAAACAGCATCACATGGCTAAGGTCGGTACAGCCCATCTCGTACCTATAATGAACGATTTCGACCTTCTACCCACTAAAAACTTCAGGTACGGGAGCCACGAGGATGCACACAATATAGGTGAGGAGGTCTACGAAGAGAAATTCGATGAGGGCTACGACGGCTGCGTGAAAGGATGCACCGTTCAATGTGCTCACTGTGTTACGGACTTCGAGATCAGTACGGGACCCTATAAGGGTGAAAGAGTGCTGGTGGACGGTCCCGAGTATGAAACGATAGCCGGCACCGGCAGCAACTGCGGCATATTCGACCCAGACCACGTCATAGAGATGAACTTTTACTGCGACGCCTACGGTGTAGATACCATAAGCGTAGGTACGGCGACAGCCTTTGCAATGGAATGCGCCGAGATGGGTTTGATACCTAAAGAAGTCATGGACGGCGTTACATTAGAGTTTGGCAACAAGGATGCAGCGCTGAAGATACTGCACCAGATGGCCGAAGGAAAAGGCTTCGGCGCGCTGGTGGGCGAAGGTATCAAGACAATGAAAGACGTGTTCGAGGAGAGGTACGGAGCCGACAGGGAGACCATGGAAGACATCGGCATGGAGTGCAAGGGCCTGGAGTACTCGGAATACGTCACGAAGGAATCGCTGGCTCAGCAGGGTGGATACGGTTTAGCGCTGAAAGGACCGCAGCACGACGAGGCATGGCTGATCTTCTTGGACATGGTACAGAACCTGATGCCAACTTTCGAGGACAAAGCAGAAGCCCTACACTGGTTCCCGATGTGGAGGACCTGGTTCGGTCTGAACGGTCTCTGCAAACTTCCTTGGAACGATATAACTCCAGAAGATAACGAAGAGACCGAGGAAC
>JAHENW010000117.1 GCA_018610025.1 Thermoplasmatota archaeon | reverse complement strand
TCCTCTTTTGATAGAATCTATGTAACCTTTGTTAGAGTCCTTTTCGAGGGTTGTACCATATTTTTTAGCGATCTCAACAGTATTATCGGTGGAGTTATCATCTATGACTAGAGTCTCATCTACATACTGTGAAGTTTCCTTTAGAACCTTTTCGATCCTTTCCTCTTCATTGTAGGCCGGGATTACTGCCGTGATCATTGATCTACTACTTCGTCGATCATCTTGACCAGCTGTTTTTTACCCTGAGCGGCGACTTTTCTTTCGATCTCTTCACCGCCGTTAAAGATGATGAAAGTGGGAACGCCTTTGATATCGAACTCGTCCCTAATCCCCATATTTTTGTCCACGTTCGCTTCGATGACCTTGATGTCATCCCTCTCTTCTTCTATCTCGCTCACGGTGACCTCGCTCCTCTTGCAGGCGGTACACCATGAAGCCCAGAATAGAGCGAAAACGGGTTTGTCCGCCTCGTTTATCTCTTCATGTATGTTTTCTGCGGTGACTTCCATATCTATCACTCTGTATCCAATTTACCTTCGTACTCGCCTTTTTCTTTTTCTCCTGGCTGGTAGACTTCGAGTACACCGGATTCTTTCTTCTCGCCGGACCATCTCGTTTTGGGCATGATAACGTGCTTCTTCTCCTTGATCCTCTGCTTTATGTGGTCTTGAGTGAGTAGTTCGAACATCCTTTCGACTTCTTTATCCATCGGAACGTTGGGTTCAAAACCGTGTTCCTGCGGTAATTTGCGCGAAACGACCTCCATCGGATGCTGTTCGGCTTCGACTCTCGGATTCTCAAGTCTCTGTATCTTGACGTCGAGATCGAATTTTTCATTCCCGACTCTAGCGACCGTGTCGGCGACATCTTTGATCTTGTGGAGTCCGGAGACCTGATTTACAACATCGTACTGACCCGGCTCCGGAGGCGAAGTTATCAACCTCACCATACATTCCATCGCATCTTCCAGAGCGATCATACCTCTGATCTGTTCGCCTTCGCCGTAAACGGTGAGAGGAATACCTTCTATCGCTTGAGAGACGAATCTGTTGACCACAGTTCCGAACCACTCGTCGTAATCCAATCTAGTTCTAAGATCGGGGTGTGTTGCGACTTCGTCAGTATGAACTCCGTATATGATACCCTGCATTATGTCGTAAGAGCGCAGCCACCAGTACTTGCACGCTTCATAAATATTGTATGTGTCTTGAACTTTGGAGACATGGTAGAAACTGGCTGGATCTCTAGGAGTCATCTCGCCTCCCATGCTCCACTCCCTGTCGTCCCACTGTAAAACAGCGTCGTTCGGGAAGAGACCTTCGAAGAGCGGTCTTCCGGTGAGAGGTGAGCCGTACTCTCCCATGGTTCCGAGTTTCAAGAGCGAAGTCATGGGAACTACATCTCGCATGATGTGGAGTAATCCTAATGTAGCTAGAACATTGTTCCTCTGGACCTCTATCGCATGTTCCGCGTCGACCATCGAGTATGGAGCGCACGGGATCTCCGCGTAATGAACTATCGATTCTGGCTTGACTTCTTCTATGAACTCTCTCAACTTCTTTCTGTTGCCTAGATCCATCCTCCTGAAATTGAGAGTAACGCCGAGTTCTTCCGTCGCGGCCTCTAGCCTTCTAGTCATGTTAGGTATTGGGACCAGAGTGTGTGAGCCTTTTTCCATCACGCAGTCCCTTCTGGTATAGTTGTCTATACCTGAGACCTGGAAACCCTGGTTGGCCAGCTTGAGAGCTAGAGTCCAGCCCAGATAGCCGTCCATGCCTAGTATCATCACTCTCATGTCCTCTAACATGTAGCCGTGCTCGCCCATTATCCATTCTGGACACTGTTCGAACGTTATGCTCGGCTCGAAATGACCGAGTTCGGGTCTTCTCCTACATTCTATCATCAGCTGCTTATCTTCCCCTTTAGGGACAATCCTCCTCGATTGGCCGCAGCCTCTGAAATCTACATTACCTTTAAATTTAGCCGCTGGACAGTTCCAGCAGGTTCTATCCGCATTATGTGGTTTTTCACTCATCTTCATCACGCTCTATCAAACTTCTCACGTCCTCGACCGTCGGGTCTTCTGGCAGAGGCATATCGTTACAGTAGAGGAAAGCATCATCTTCAGTGTGCTTTCCGTTAAATATATTTTCCGCAAAGACAGAATCGTATTTAACGCTTCCCTTGAGGTTGTATCCCTCGTTGGGGGTGAGTATCAGATCCGGCGATCTGTGAGTCTGATCTCCATGATATACTTCGTCTCTTCTATGGATCTTCTTGATGACTTTTTCTCCTTCGTATGTGAGGTCTTCGAAGATCTCGATCATCTCTTCTATTATCTCTTCACCGTTTTCGACTTCGCCTTTGGGGTATCTGTCTTTCCTGTTCAAGTATATCCTTCCGGGATCTAGTGCGAAAGCTTTCGTTCCCTCTTCGATGTTCTTGTATCTTTCTTCTGGCTCATCTCCTAGGGTGAGTAGATCGTGGTTTTCCAGGACAGCGTTGACATTGACGTTCTTCTTTATCTGTTCCATCCCGTGGTCGGACATCATCACGAGCCTGTCGTTTGGGTCCATCTTTTCGGTTATATCGCCGATGATCTCATCTACCTGTCTGAAATATTCTATGAATCTGTCGTGGTATTCATGGTCTTCATCGTAGTAAGCGTTTATGAGGAAGTGTTCAAGTCTATCGCTGCCAGTGAAGACTAACATGAAAACGTCCCATCTTTCCTCCCAGAAATGTTCTGCCGCTTTTTTCCTCTTTTCCAAGGTGTCGAAGAGGTTATGGAGGAAAAGTCTGTAAGACTTATGAGCTTTTTCAGAATCTACGTCGACTTTGTAATCTATATCTTTTAAGTATTTTTGAGCAGAATTGGGGTAGATCGCCTTTTCAAAATCGGGTGAAACGAACCCGGAGACATAAACGCCGTTTATCTCCTCCGCGGGATACATCGCGGGAACGTTCAGTATCATGTATCTCTTGTCTTTGTTTTCTGTCCAGAACGGTTCCGTTTTCAAGGCGCGTCTGTCCGGGAATGAGACAGTATAGGTGCCCTGAATAAGCTCGGTGAAACCGAAAACGCCGTGTTCCCCAGGGTTAGTACCTGTTACAATACTGGACCAGTTGACGTTGGACACTTCCGGGATCGCGGCGTGCATCTTGCCGAAGTGTCCTTGTACTATGAGATCAGCGAAGTTCGGCATCTCTCCTTTGTCCGCTAGGTCTTGTATAAGGTCATAAGGAACGCCGTCTATGCCGATTACTATCGTTTTCCCCGACAT
>JAHENW010000116.1 GCA_018610025.1 Thermoplasmatota archaeon | reverse complement strand
CTCACCTTCTCGATGAGTTCGTTGCCCTCTTTTATTGTATCCATTGCCTTCTCGACGAACTCCCTCTGTTTCTCGCTCAAATCGGTATCTAACAGTAGCTGGAGGTATCCTCGGTTCACCTGTATCTTGTTTCTCAGGTCATGTCTGAGCAGTGAATGAAGAAAATCCTCTTTTTCCCCCTCCTTCTTCCTCTCGGTTATGTCCCTGATCAGGACCAATGTCACCATCCCCCGTTCAGTCTCCATGCTTTCGAACCTAGCTTCCACCGGCACCTCGTCTTCTTCTCTGATCAACTCGTCTTCACTGATGACCATTCCATCCTCACGAGAGCTCTCGAGGCATCCCCTTAACTCTTCCAAATCGAATTCACTCAAAAACTCATCCATCTCATGGCCCACCATCTGATCCTTCGTTACTGAAAAGAGTTCGCTGGCCCTTTCATTCATCTCCATTATTCTACCGTCCTCATTTATCACCAGGGCCGCCTCGCTCATATCCCTGAATACCTCTTCGAACGGGATGACCATATCTCTGCTGTCCTCTTCTCCGGCTTTTTCATTCATGGTGTGAGTTTTATTTCACTTAAAAAAGAGAAAGATTACATATAATACTTGTGCACCTGAAAAAACCACTGAAAAACCGTCATCCTCTCTCGTCTATTATGTAGAATCCGTCCTCCCAGTAGTACCTGTCCGGAAAGGCCTGCACCTCCTCTATCTCGTCTTCATCATCTGCTCCCATCTCGCCATCGAGCCTCTCTCCTTCGAACAAAAAGTGCCATCGTTCTAGAGAGTCATTAGAGAACTCGAATGTAACTTTTTTTATCTCCAGCAGATCGGTTATGGATACATCAAGGCCAGTCTCTTCCTTGGCCTCTCTCTTCCCCCCTTCGACGAACTCCTCGGACTCCCACACCCTTCCCATGGGCAGGACGAAGCGTTCGCCCCCTCTGTGCCTGACTCCGATGATTTCTTCTCCTTTCTTTATCTTTATCACCGCCTCTCCTTTGCAGTCACGGTAGTCCCTCTGATAGAGCAGATTTTTCAACTCAACCTTTTCTTCCTTTACATCAACTTCACTGAACCTGGAGAACAGTTCTTCCAGCTCTCTTTCTTCCGGTCTTTCTATATTGGGCGGCATCTATAGCCCCAGCTCCTCATCTATCTCCTGAAGAGCGTTCAGGGATAGTTCCAAAAATTCATCTCTTTCGAGTCCCAGCTCTTCACATCTCAGTATCCTGTCCCTGTCGATGTTCTTGGCGAAGGAGGAATCATCGAATTTTTTCTCCACCGACTCAGGTCTAGCCTCCTCTATCTTGCTGTTGGGCATGACCAGTGCAGTTGCGACGATGAGACCGGACACGGCGTCTGTGGCTATCAACCCGTACTCCATATCCCTGTGAGGTTCCACTTCAGTGTGCTGATGGTTGTGTGCTTTGATAGCCCTTATCACGTCCTCCGGCACCTTTCCCTCCACCATCTCCGCCGATCTCAGGGCATGTTCTTCTGGATCATCCTTCGTCTCCTCGTAATCCATGTCGTGGACGAGACCCAGTATCTCCCATTTATCTTCGTCGCAACCCAACTCATCCGCCAGCTTTTTCATTATCTGGGCCACTGCCAGCATATGCTTCTTTAGGTTATCGGTATCTATGTTCTCTTCCATCATCTTGAGGGCCTTCTCTCTAGAGATCATGTGATCACAGGAACGTTAGAAGAAAATGTGTTTAAATCTTTTACTAAAAGTTCCGTACCAAAAGAATAATAGATATGGACTGCAATCCAATATCACCTTCATACTCAAAAAGAGAGTGGAATCATGGACAAATACGAATGTACTGTTTGTGGTTATGTTTACAACCCAGAGAAGGGAGACCCAGTGAGTGGAACAGAAAAGGGAACCCCTTTTGAAGAGCTGCCCGACGATTGGAAATGCCCTGTATGTGGAGCACCAAAATCAAAATTTGAGAAGGTGGAGTGATGAATCATGGCTGTGAAAGAAGTAAAGGAAGACATATATGAGGTAGGAGCCTCTCACTTCGATAGGGAACTCTTCGACGAGCTGATACCACTGCCAGACGGAACCAGCTACAACGCCTATCTTGTCGAGGGAAAGGAGAAAAGAGTCCTGTTGGATACCGTGGACCCCATGAAGGAAGAGCGGCTGATGGAGAACTTGGATGAGCTGGAGATAGATGAACTTGATTACATCGTTTCCCATCATGCTGAACAGGACCATTCTGGCTCTATACCTGCTGTATTGGAAAGATACCCTAATGCCCAGGTCGTAACCAATGAGAAATGTAAAGGCATGCTCATGGACCACCTGCACATCTCCGAGGATAGATTCAAAGTCATCGAAGATGGGAGCGAACTGTCCATAGGTGAAAAAACACTGCAGTTCCACGATATGCCGTGGGTACACTGGCCTGAGACATTGGTCACTCATTTAAAAGAAGATAAAATACTGTTCACATGCGACTTCTTCGGCTCACATCTGGCCACCAGCAATCTGTTCGTGGAAGATGAGAGAAAGGTGTACCTTGCCGCAAAACGTTATTACGCTGAGATAATGATGCCGTTCCGCACTTCAATACAGGGCCATCTGGACAAGGTGGAAGAGATGGACCTAGACATCATCGCCACCAGCCACGGTCCTATATACGATGAACCAGATATGATCATCGAGGCCTATAGGGAATGGTCTTCCGACGAATGTAAGAACGAGATAGTTGTGCCCTACGTCTCCATGCACGGCAGCACCGAGAAGATGGTGGACAACTTCGTTGACTACCTGATGAAGAAGGACGTGAAGGTGAAACCGTTCAACCTGACCACCACTGATTTAGGCCAGCTGGCCATGTCGTTGGTCGATACAGCTACGGTTGTAATTGGGACTCCGACGGTCTTAGTAGGGCCTCACCCACAGGCCGTCTATGCGACATATCTGGCCAACGCCTTGAGACCGAAAACGAAGTTCGCATCCATAATAGGTTCGTACGGCTGGGGAGGCAGGATGCCCGAGACCATAAAAGATCTCTTCAGCAATTTCAACGGTGAGTTCATCGAGCCAGTGATATCTAAGGGACATCCAGATGATGAAGATCTGGAGAAAGTGGAGGAGCTGGCAGAAAAGATAATCGAAAAGCATGAGGAGTCTGAGATGGTGAGATAAAGGTAGATGTTCATAAGTTTTAAATAACTTCCATAGTCAATAGACTTTCATGGTTGTCAAAGAGAGAATATTCACGGTCATAGTTCTATTCATCCTGCTGTTCTCTACACTGGTCATAGCTCTCCCCAAGGATCGAACTTCATCCGAGATAGTTGGCGGTGAAGATGTAAAAGCAGAAGGATCACAGGCATCGTCCACTTATCCCTTCTCTGACCATTATCCGAGTGTAGGGGAGTACTACGGATGGCTCAAGAATCTTTCGGAAAATTATTCCATATGTGAGAGGAGGAAGATAGGTGAATCCTGGGAGGGACGGGACCTTTGGGTCATGAAGGTTTCTGACAACGTCACGAAGAACGAAAGTGAGCCCGAGGTACTGATAGATGGAGGGATCCATGCCAGGGAATGGTCCGGACCACAGGTAACATCTTATTTCCTATGGAACCTTCTAGAGAGATACGACTCCGACGACTCTATCCACTGGCTCGTCAATAACCGGGAGATATTCGTACTCCCTCTCCTCAATCCCGACGGTTATTATTACGACGGGAACGGAAACCTAACAACAAGAGGATGGTGGAGGAAGAACAGGAACGATACGACACCAACCTCTTCCATCGGAGTGGATTTGAACAGAAATTGGGATATAAAATGGGAAGAAGGGTCGGACGACCCTGAATCCGGTGTATATCACGGTGAATATCCCTTCTCTGAATATGAAACGGGGAACTACAGCGACTGGATACTGAAAAAAGATATCCAGAGTTATCAGAATGTACACACGTATGCGGGCACGCTGCTCATCCCTTGGTGCTGGACTAACGAACCATCACCTCACGATGATTGGTACAGGAGTATGGCGGCTGATATGACGTCCCTTACATCCATAATGGGTGATGAAAGTGAGCATTACAGTTATGGGCAGGCGGAAGAGGAGATAGGCTACAGCGCCTATGGCGGCGCCAACGATTGGGTATACAACGCCACCGGGGCTCCAGGACTGACCTATGAACTGCATACCGGTGGGGACGGCTTCTACCCATCCGAAGATAAGATAATGACCATCAACAAAGATGTCTATGAATCACTGGTCTATCAGGCCAGGATAGCCGACACAGATCTGGGCAACGGTACAGGGCCCGGAGACGATATACTCCATCCCCCTGCACCCTATGTATTGTATGGTACTGTAACCGACGGTGGATCGATAGTAACGAATGAAACCGTAACTCTTGAAAATCAAAGGACGGGAGAGACCATATCCGCACAAACGGATGAGAACGGTTATTACGAGTTGAATTTTGGAACCTTGACGGATTCAGGATACACCGATAGTGATGACTTCAAACTCTCTGTACAGGGAGTCGAGGTGACATTCAATATAGGGGACGAATGGGGTGACCGATACGATATCGATTTAGCGGACAATGAGCTGCCGCAGATAAAGGATCTTAAGTACTCTTCTATAACGACTGGAGATAAGTGTGATATAACGATCGACCTCACCGATAACGTGGGGATAAGGAAAGCGTATCTGAATTATTCAACAGATGTTACCGAACAAAACTCTACTGTTCTGAATCATAGAGAGAACGAGAGTTACGGAAAAAAATTGAAGATACCCTCCAATGCCACCACTTTCCAGCATTCCATCT
>JAHENW010000115.1 GCA_018610025.1 Thermoplasmatota archaeon | reverse complement strand
GTGACAACTGGGAAGCGGAATACGTCTCGACAGAGAACGGTTCTTACGTCGTCAAGCTGGAAGTGAATCATCGGGAATTTGGGTTCAGCCCGTGGCCTTCAGCGACCGCAACGTTTGAGGACATCTCCCCGATACCTACACCACCGACGGATGTGGCTGAATGGTTCGACGATATGCCGATACCGCTGACGAGTCTAGCGCTGTTCTTCGTCTTCTTCGGCATGCTGCTGACTTTTGGTCCGAGCGTTGCAGGCGTCGGCGTGATATTCTCGGGAATTACGATGGCTGTGCTGAACAGCGTCACCGCAACGTCTATTCCCCCCGAGATGTCTGGGCTTTTGATCTTCGTGGGCTTCGTGATACAGATTTATGAATCGACAAAGAGGGGTAGATAAATATGAAAGCTGTGAAAGTCGCATTGTTGCTACTCTGTATCAACAGTGCCATATTCGTCGTCAATGCCACTGATGTTTGGGGTGAGTCCGATCTGACAGGTGGAGCCACGCCGCAAGATATTCAGGAATCTGATAATCTCAGAGTCGAGGAAGCAACAGAAGGGAGTCTGGATTTGCCGGACATACTGATAGGAAATACGCTGTCTGTCGCTGTTCTCGTAGGAGCTGTCATCGCAGCATCGTTCACGGCTCTGACCGTGAGGATTTCTACTCCGCAGGCTGTGGGTATCGTCGCGTTTGCAGTCCTCTTCGGCTTCATGCTGGGGCAGATGTCGGGAGTCCTCCAGCAGATGCAGCTCCCGTCGAGCCTCGTGACGGTCCTGACTGGATTCCAGTTTTTCTGGATGATGGTGGCTATCATACAACTCGCAACGGGATGGCAGAGGATGTGATGAGATGAAAGAAAAACTACTAGGACTGATGGCGGCTACTCCGGTCGCGGACGAGAACTGGGAGGACATCGCCAGAAACATGTGGAGTTCGGGCACGGATCCCTACACCCAGCAGCTGTTCGGCGGTGCCGGTTGGGTGTTTTATGCCTTCCTGATGGCGACGACCGTGATGGTTGCGTTCGTAAAGTCGGAGTCTTTGGCGGGACCTATCGCCACGTTGATAATCATGGGGACGCTCTTGAGTGGCATGCTGACGATCGGTTCTATCTACTACTTCGTGCTAGCGACCAGCATCGCGCTGGGACTGCTCTTATATTTGGTGATCAAGTGATGTTAGAGGAACTTTTCAAAGAGAAGGACAACGGGCTGGGGCTTTCGGTGAAGGAGCTCGAAGAAGAGACCGGCATCGACGCCCGTGCGATAGGTCGTTACCTCTCTTCGGAGGAGAAGTTTGAAAAGGTCTCACGGAGTAGATACAAGGTCCGCCTCTGATTCTGTCCATTCTCCTGTGTAATATCTTATTAAATTTGTTTAAAAAGGAGAACCCTCCTAATATCACTGTGAGCGATAAAAATTCATAAAGGAGGTGACAAACCATGGATATAAAAGCTTATTTTGAGAAGGCTTGGAACTTCGGTAAAACCTTTGCACCGAGCTTCGAAGGACTTGGCACTGCTGGTCAAGCCCTCAACACCATCCTGACTCTGGTTATCGCTGGAGTTGCGCTGGTGATCGGAGTATACGTATTCTCCGAGGTCGAAGGCTCGATGGACATCACAGACGGTAGCACTCTGGATAACATCGTAGGAGACCTTTACGGAGCCTACGGTATGACTCCAATCGTGCTGATCGTCTTGGTAGCTGGTGCAATAATTTCTGTATTGGTCCAGTTCAGGAGATAGAACTGGGTCCATGGTGTTTTAAATGGGCCTAGATTCTAGAGGTCAGAACTCTCTAGCGATGATTATCGCTATCGTAGTCGCGGGAATCTCCCTGATAATAGGTGTGCAGGTCTTCAGCAACGTCGGGGATGTGACAGATGACTACAATGATGTAGGTTATCTGACAGAAGATTCCACTTTCTCCGAGAACCTGGAGAACTCCACGGAAAGCCCTTGGTCGGTTTCAGACGAGAACACAGCGACCACGTGGGACTCCACGAACGAATGGGCACAAATCGAAAATGCGCCGGACGAAAACCTCGGTATTTCAAAAGTGACACAGACTTTGAGCGTGGAAACTAACGACGGTGTGACCTCAGCGAGTATATCGACAGCCTATCAAGCGCCTACTGTGGACAACGCCGATGTTACTCTGACTCTGAACCTCAGGGATCCATCCGGCAACGTTGATACGTTGAATGAAGGTGTTCTCACATCGTCCACTTCGGGCTGGACTACGTGGGAAAACAACGTTGAAAACTACGTAGACGAAGACGGAAATTATGAGATAATCTTCCAGACGGAGTATGAAAACAACAATTTAGAAAATTCCGTCGAATTCGAGGTAAATGGAGACAACGCGGAACTCGACGTGGACACCCAAGAACAGACGGAAGTCGGCGGAATCGAAGACGATCTCTACGATGCTTACGGCATGGCGCCGATAGTAATCATCGTGCTGATCGCAAGCGTGATAATCGGAGTTCTGGTCGATTTTAGAAGGTAAAAGCCCCAAAACGCAGTCCGGGGCTTCTCTTCCTCTTTCTTTTTTATACATCTCGGTTATTAATTTGATTAAATTTATTAAGGATAGTTATAATATTAATTAGGGAAGTGATGTCTTGCCTGTCGGCAGATTGAAAGAAGAGGAGAAGAGTAAGAGAAGATTGTCGCTTTATTTAGATGGAGAACAATATGAATTTCTTGAAAGAAACAGCATCAGCAAGAGTGCCCTCGTTCGAAAGGCACTGGATAGCTTTATGGAAAAATTCGACGGAAACAAACTAGAAGGGGGCAAATAGATGCTTTCAACGATAATCCTCATCATGCTCGGCTTGACCGTCTTATTCTTGATTCTGGCCGTCGAAAAGGACAACGCGGTCTACGCCATCCTCTCCATGATCCTCGGAGGAGTCTCGACCCTGTTCTGGGGTGATGGTTGGGAATCGAAAGCCAGCGAGTTCGTCGTCGAAAACGCAGACGCAACGACCGTCGAAAACATAGGCTCATGGTCCACAACAACGCACACTTATGAACCATACACGGCTTCAGCTTGGATACCTGCACTCTTCTCGCTCGTGGCCTTTCTCGTCTTCGTTTATGTCGTTCTGGATAAATTCAGGAGTGGTGCAACGTGAAAAGGAAGAGCGACGTGAAAAAACAGGTCGAGGACAGGAGAAACGAATCTGCCCGAGACTTCCTAACACGTTTGACCGATTCTTACGACGTTGATGACGAGCTGGAGGAACTTTTCTGGGCATATTCTTCCAAGGATGTCGTCCTCAGCAACCTCTCGCAGAAGGAAGTAAGGGAACTGATGGAGGGTTTTCACGGCACTATCAACGATTACATCATGCAGCAGCCGGAGCATGAGTTCACTTGGCAGGAATCGATGGCCATCAATCAGTTCGAGGACTGGCTGAAGCTGAGACTCAACCGATCTCTGGACGGATTCGAGCGGAAGATGGAGACAACGGAAACGAACGTGCAGAGACAGGTCCTCGAAGGTATGGGGGAGGAAGAAGGTGGGGGGGTCATGGAGAAATTTAAAGGTTTGATAGGCAAGGGTGGAGGAAAAGAAGCAGAGCGTAAAAGGAGGGTGCAGATGCCATGAAGGGAGCGATACTCGCCATACCAGCCGTGTTCATAGCAGCGATTCTCTTTCTTTTAGGTCCAGT
>JAHENW010000114.1 GCA_018610025.1 Thermoplasmatota archaeon | reverse complement strand
TAGACCTGTTCGAGAGAAAAAAGCCGAAGGTTCCCGCTGAAGATTATATACCCTTCGGTAAGGGGGAGTACGGGAAGGAGAAAGTACCGGAGTTCGGAGTCTTCGGAGAAGGTTATTACACTTACGTAACGGGACTCACACACGATGAGAAAGGGTTCCCAGCGACCGATGATCAAGAGGATCATGATAGACTGGTGAGAAGGCAGATCGAGAAGATAACAGATGATAGAGAGGAGCTGACCGATGTCGAGAAGAGGAATCTCGATGATGCGGATGTTGCCCTTGTATCCTACGGGATAACCAGCCGGAGTGCCATAGGCGCTATGAAGAAGGGCAGGGAGGAAGGGAAGAAGATTGGCTACTTACGGCTGAAGACCATCTGGCCATTCCCCATAGAAGAGATAAAGGAGCTTTCTAGGAACGTCGATAAGATAGTGGTGGCAGAGATGAACCTGGGGCAGATGTATCACAAGGTGAAGGAGTATGCGGAACCCGGCTGTGAGGTCGCCCTTGCAGACAAGATAGGCGGGGAAGTGCATTCACCGGACGAGATATTGAAGGAGGTGTAAACATGGATGAAGAGGAATCCAAGGTAGACATAATCAGTGGAAAGAAGATACAGGAGAAGTACCTGAGAGAAGAGATGATGCCCACCATCTTCTGCGATGGGTGTGGAATAGGGAACACACTGGATTACACATTGTGGGCCCTGGAGAGGGAAGAGATCGATATGGAGAAGACCGTCTTCCTTTCAGGTATAGGTTGTTCGTCCAGGGTTCCCGGATATGTAAAGGTCGATTCATTACACACCACCCACGGCAGGGCACTGGCCTTTGCCACTGGTGTCAAACTCTCCAATCCTGAACTTAATATCGTTGTCTTCACAGGGGACGGCGACTGTATCGGTATAGGAGGAAATCATTTCATACACGCGGTTAGAAGGAACGTGGACATGACCGTGATAGCGGTGAACAACTTCATCTACGGGATGACGGGTGGTCAGGTGGCCCCCACGACCCCGGAAGAGGATTACGCCACGACGGCTCCATACGGTAACGTTGAACCACCGTTCGACATGAGTAAGATGGCCATCGCCGCCGGTGCTACCTACGTTGCTAGATGGCCGGTCAACAGGCCCAACCAGCCTATAAACTCCATAAGGGAAGGTATCAAGAACAAGGGCTTCAGTTTCATCGAGATGCTGTCGCCCTGTACCACCGCCTACGGTCGGAGGAACCAATTTAGGGAGATAGAAGACCTATGGAACTGGTACGAAGAACATACCATGCTGGCAGAGGACTACGAGATGGTAGAGAAGTATGGCGATGAAGAGGAGAAGGAGAAGCTTAAGGACAAGATAAAGATCGGCGAGCTGCACAGTGAGGAAAAGATGTGTCTGAGTGAGAGGTACCAAAAACTCATGGAGGAGAGAGTATGAGGAAGGATATCCGTTTATGTGGAACCGGTGGACAGGGCATAATGCTGTCCGGCTTCATCCTGGGCTCAGCAGCCAGTGTGTTCCACGATTACAACGCGGTTCAGATGCAGAGCTACGGTCCAGAAGCTAGAGGCGGGGCGGCAAGATCAGAGGTCATCATATCAGATGAGGAGATCGGCTTCTGCGGTATAACGGAGGCTGACGCCATGATGGTCATGTCACAAGAGGCCTACGATAAATACAGTGAGGACCTGAAAGAGGACGGGGTCATCATTATCGATCCAGACCTGGTGCCACATGCCGAACACGAAGGTGCCTTGGAGATGCCGGCTACGAAGATAGCAGAGGAGTTGGGCAACAAGATCGTGGCTAATATCGTAATGCTGGGGGCGTTCAACCGAGCGGGGGACCTGGTGCCCCAGGATGCCCTGGAGAAATCGGTGAAGAACAACGTGCCGAAGAAGTTCACCGAGCTGAACATCAACGCACTGCGTGAAGGCATAAAAAGGGCAGAGGAAGAACAGGAGTGAAAGTTGGCTGGGTCACCGATAGTTTAGCCAATGCTTCACTGGCGATGGATCTGACCTTTTCATCAGGGTCCTCTTCTTTTACCATCTCTAAATCTTCCTGCGCTTCCTAGCATTGAAGTTCGCCTAGTGAATCGCACGCAGCGCATCTCACATCGCTATCTTCATCGTTCAACGCCTCGATGAGGGCTCCACATACCCTTTTGTCCCCTATCTTACCCAGTGCCCTAGCGACCTTAGTTCTGACCTTTGAATCGTCGTCTTTCAAACCCAATTCACTGAATTTTTCTACGCTCTCCATATCGGATATCTTACCTAGAATCCTAGCTCCCGCCCTCCTTACATTAACATTATCATTCAGGATTCCAACCAGTTTCGGGGAGATGTGCTCTTTCCCTATATATCCCAGTGACTAGATGGCAGACCATCTGACCCTTTCATCGAGGGCGGTCAGCGCTAATTTGAGTAAGGATCTTATCACATCATCTGATTCAAGGTTGCCTAGAGCTGAAGCCACTGTACTTCTTATATCCTCATCTTTATGTCTGCTGTATTTGACTAATATCCCACTTGCCCTCTTACCTCCGATCAATCCCAAGGATTGGATAGGGTTCATCTTTTCTTCCATTCTTCCATTTTTTAAAACATAGATGAGAGAGTTTACGGTCCTCCCCTATCAATCATGATTAATGATAGATTCTAGATTCTCTTTCTCAATAATCTCTTCTGTTTGGTACATGGAAAACCTCTCCCGATAGCTCTATCACTTTACACCGTAATAAACCTTTCTCGAAGGGGGCTCTAGGCCGCCCCGAGACCGATCCTGCCCAGAGATACGGCTAGTGAAAAAACAGTCGTGCACGTGAGCAGGACGACACCTAGGTTGTACTTGAATTCCACCCTATCCACCTGGCTGCTTATACCAGTGGTGAAGTAAGTGATGACTACGCTCATCAGAAGGAGGTATACACCTATCACGGCGATGAATGCGTAAGGGGAGATCATCTGCAGATTGGAGATCTCAGTGAAAACACCGTGGAGAAGGGTGTAAAGGGAAGTGATCACCCCCATGACCACAGGGGCGAATACCAGTGAGGTGGCCTTCATCATCTCTACACTCTGAGATAGGTTGTTCTTTATCTCGTGTTCCATCTCCTCCATATCCTTGATATATTCAGATATCTGAAGTATCGTCTGGCCGGCCTCCTCGGCATCCTTATCGGTGACCTCTACGACGGTCCTCATGGTCGCCCTGATGGTCCGTGACGGATGATCCGTCAGAAGACCTTTAGTCCCGAAGAGGGCTTCCTTCAAGGGCAGCCTCTTCACCTGGATAACACACGAGATGCGCTGGAGGAGTTCGCCTATCCGGGTATCCTTCATGGCGTCTGCGGTCCTGGTGATGGCCGTCTCCGGCGGCATCCCTTCAGCGATCCGGCTGCCCATCTGGAAGAGAGCATCTGGGAACTCCTTCTCCATCTCGAGTACTCCTTTCCTTTCCTTTCTTTTCTGTACAGTGGTACTCAGAAGGTAATAAGTGAGCCCGGCCACAGGGAACCAGAACAGCGGCAGGGGCATGAGAGAAGAGAAGAGAAACGGGAAGACGAAGAGAGGGAGGATTATCCCACTGGATATGAGTGCGGAGATGAGTATCTTTCTTCTATCATCCCCTTCACTTTTTATCCGTGGAGGCGTGACGGTACCTGGTCTCTTTCCCAGGATCTTGTAAGCGTACAGAAAGGCCCCTACGGGGATCAGAACGTTCAT
>JAHENW010000113.1 GCA_018610025.1 Thermoplasmatota archaeon | reverse complement strand
GGCACTGCACCACCAGGACAGCAAGGTGAGATGGTACGCCACGGTGGCGTTGGGAAGAATAGGGAACGAGAGCGCCGTCGACGCCCTGATAAGGGCACTCAATTTCGATGACCATAAGGTCAGGAGCCGTGCGGCTTGGGCCCTTGGTAAGATAGGTAGCGACAAGGCGGTGGATAAGCTGATCCAGATAGCCATCAACGACGAGGACGAGAAGATGAGACAGCAGGCCGCCACCGCTCTGGGAAAGATAGGGGACGAGAAGGCGGAGAACGAGCTGATCAATGTCGCCCTGGGTGACGAGGATATAAGCTGGTACGCCGTGGAAGCTTTGGTCAAGATTGGAGGGGTGGACACACAGAAGAAGCTGGTGGATACTGTGCTGGACGAGGAGAACAGGTGGATAAGGAGGCACGCCGCTTGGATACTGAGTAAGATGGACAACGATTTCTCCGTGAAAAGATTGATAGACGAGCTGAAGGGGGGGGAAAAGAAAAGGGCCGCCTTCGCCCTAGGGGAGATCGGGACCGCGGAGGCAGTGGACGACCTTATCCAGCTTGCGGATGCGGAGGACGAAGAAATAAAGAGGGCCGCCTTCGACGCTCTAGGTAAGATAGGGGGGGAGAAGGCCAAATCGTTCTTAAAAGGAAGGAAAGGCAAGGAGGAAGGCGAGACCAAGGAGCTGATCGAGGACATCCTGAAGCGCATATAGAGAAAGGTTTGTTAAATCGGGACAAATTTTAATAACCTCTTTTTTATGGATGAGTTCCTCCCATGACTATACAGGTAAAGAACTTAGAGAAAACATTCGACGAAACCGAAGCTCTAAAAGGTATCTCCTTCGAGGTCGAGGAAGGGGAGATCTTCGGTCTGCTGGGTCCCAACGGGGCAGGCAAGACCACCACAGTCAAGATTCTGTCGACCATGCTTTTACCCGACGGCGGGAGCGCATACGTGGGAGGAAAGAACGTAGTCAAAAGTCCCAAGAGGGTGAGGGACGTGGTGGATATCATCACCGCTAGAGACAAATTCTATCGCCGGCTGGACGGCTATCAGAACATTCGCTTCTTCTCCCGACTGTACAATGTAGGCGACTGGAAAAGAAAGATGAAGGAGTACGCCGACCATCTCGGTCTGGACGAGGAGGACTTCGAGAAGAGGCTGGCCGATTTTTCCACAGGTATGAGGCAGAAACTGAATTTGATACGAAACCTGGTAAGGGAGACGCCCATACTCTTCTTAGACGAGCCCACTTTGGGCCTGGACCCTGTTTCCAGCAGAAAGTTCCGCAATCTGCTTAAAAAGGTCATGGAGCAGGAGGAGAAGACCGTCATATTCACGAGTCACAACATGTTCGAGGTGGAGGAACTCTGCGAGAGGATAGCCATCCTGAACGAAGGCGAGATCACCATGACCGGGGATCCCAAGGAACTGAAAACGGATATATTCCCCAAGAGGATGATTGAGTTCTCTTACAAGGATGGGGGGTTACTGGAACTGGAGAACGAGTTCGTAGACAAGGTGGAGAGAAAGGACGACGGCAAGATAAGGGTCTACATCGAAGCCGGTGACCACGTGCACGACGTGATCCAGGAGATATTGGATAAGGGTCGTGTGAACAATATATCCGTTAAAGAGCCCACGCTGGAAGAGGCCTTCATCAAGCATACTGGGGAGGAAGAGAAGTCCGCCGGGGAGGTGACCTCATGGAGATAAAGCGCTATCTGGTCATCATCTGGGCCTTCTTGGTAAGGGACTGGCAGCGCAGGTGGTCCTACAAACTGAACTTCATCGCCATGCTCTGTTATCCGATAATCTGGGTCAGCGTATTCGCTCTGCTTGGAAAGACGGTGGACGATGCCGGGGGTATGGGTACAGCCGGCAGCTTTTCCACTTATATCGTAACCGGTATAATCACCTGGCGTTTCATACGTGTGGGCTTCTTCGATTCTTCCTGGAGCATCAGGTGGGAGCAGCACATCGGTACCTTCAAGAACATATACATGATACCGCATCATCTCTTGGTACCCGTCTCGTCAACGGCCATATCCGGCTTCACGGTATCTCTACTCAACTTCGTGGAGATGTGGTTGGTGGCCGAGTTCGTCTTCGGCATACATCTCAATCTCACCATCTATGCCTTCCTGTTTTTGGTCCTGGCATGGATGTCTATAATCGGCTTCGGCTTCGTAATCGCTGGAATTGCCGTACTGTACAAAGAGATACAGGCCGTTTTCACCGTGATATTCTTCTCATTCCAGTTCTTCTGCGGTGTCTTCTTCCCCATAGCAGTTCTTCCGGAACCGGCACAGTATATCAGTAAGGCCATACCGATTACCTATGCACTGCACGGTATACGGACCAGTATGAATCAAGGGTACATCCCCATGCAGGATGTAGTCATCATGCCCATAGCAGGTATAATCGGGATTGTATTGGGCATAATCACGCTCAACTTATGTCTTAAAAAAGCGCTGAGAGAGGGGAAGCTGGAGAGGTACTGAAGGGTCCAAACACTCCTTTCCGAAAATTTAAAGTCTTATTACCGGTTAGTACGCACCATGTCATCCACTGGTACAGAGGACTTCACGGAGATGGAAAAAAGATGGATGGAGCGGTGGGAGCAGATGGACATATATTCTTACAACGAAGATTCCGACGCACCGGTATTCTCCATCGATACGCCCCCGCCCACGATATCAGGCCAGATGCATATCGGTCATGCGTTCTCGTACGTGCAGATGGACATTGTTGCAAGATACAAGAGGATGCAGGGGTACAATCTGTTCTACCCGTGGGGCTGGGATGACAACGGTATAGCCACCGAGCTGCTGGTGATAAATGAAACTGGGGTCAACCCCAAGGATGTAGGCAGGGAACGGTTCAGGGAGTTATGTGCTAGAGAAAGTAAAAAACTGGAAGAAGAGCTTGAGCGGAAGTGGAAGAGGATAGGCACTTCGGCTGATTTCGATCTTTTTTATAGAACAATCGATGAGCGTTCAAGGAAGACTTCACAGAAATCATTCATCGATCTGTACAACATGGACAGGGAGTATAGAAAAGAGGCGCCCACGTACTGGTGCCCTCACTGTGAGACCGCCATATCTCAGGTCGAAACGGAAGATATGGGGAAGGAGGGGCTGTTCAACGATATCCACTTCGAACTTGAAAACGGTGAAAAGCTGACCATATCGACCACGCGGCCGGAACTTCTCCCGGCCTGCGTTGCCGTGTTCGTTCATCCCGATGACGAGGAGCACGCCCATTTAGCCGGGAAGAAGGCAAGGGTGCCCCTCTTCAACCAGGAGGTTCCCATTTATAAAGATGAGAACGTCGACATGGAGACCGGGACCGGAGTGGTCATGTGCTGTACCTTCGGTGATCAAGCAGACATAGACTGGTGGTACGCTCATGATCTACCGCTCAGAATAGCTATAGATGAAACGGGTCACATGACCGATGTGGCCGATGAGTACGAAGGCATGGATGTAGAGGAGGCCAGGGAAAAGATAATCAATGATTTAAAGAAAGAAGGAAAACTGGGTGAGCAGTGGGAGATAGTTCACGATGTTAACGCTCATGAAAGGTGCGATACACCCATCGAGTTCCTGGTAACAGAGCAGTGGTTCATCGAGTACCTCGATTTGAGGGACAGGTACCTAGAGGTGGGAGAGGATATCAACTGGCATCCAGAACACATGAAGGTGAGGTACGACAACTGGGTAAAATCTCTCAAATGGGACTGGTGCATATCTAGACAGCGGTACTACGGAGTGCCGTTCCCAGTGTGGTACTGCGAGGAGTGCGGTGAGGTGAAGGTGGCCGATGAAGAGCAGCTGCCGGTCAACCCGCTGGTCGACGAGCCGAACGGTCCCTGTAAAGAGTGCGGGCACGACGAGTTCGTACCGGAAGAGGACGTGCTCGACACGTGGGCAACCTCGTCACTCACACCCTACATCGCCACCCGTTGGATCGAAGATTTAGAGATGTTCGACGACGTCTTTCCCTTCGACTTGAGACCGCAGTCCCACGATATCATCTCGTTCTGGGCCTTCAATACCATAGTGAAAAGCCTATTTCACTCCGACGAGAAGCCGTGGGACGATATAATGATACACGGGTACCTGATGCTCCCCGGCGGCAAGGCGTTCTCTTCTTCTAAGGGCATAATAGTGGATCCCGAAGACGTTGCCGAGGAGCACGGCGGCGATTCGATACGGTACCTGGCCGGAAGGAACAAGCCCGGTGAGGACGCCGAGTACGAGAAGAAGTGGTTGAAGAGGGGACAGCGGTTAAGAACGAAGTTCTGGAATGTCGAGAAGTTCATCGAGAACTCTTTGGATGAAGATATAAAGGATATCGAGGAAGTGGAACAGAGGACGGTGGATAAGTGGCTCTTGAGCGAGTACAGCGAAGTGGTCAAGAAGGCCACCGAGGCCATGGACGACTACCGGTACGATAAGGCTCTTGAAGAAATAGAATACTTCCTCTGGCACGTGCTAGCCGACCACTACATCGAGATGGTGAAGTATCGGATCTACGGTGAGGAAGACCATGCCGTACGATCCGTTCTTTACGAAGTCGGGCTGGGCGTAACAAAGATGCTGGCTCCCTTCCTATCTTTCGTTACAGAAGAGGTCTATCACGATGTATACAAGGAGAGGGATAAGAACGAAAGCATACACGTCTCCCAGTGGCCTGAGCCGATACTGTTCGATGAAGAGGCCCAAGGCATCGGCGACTTCGTGAAGGATATCATCTCTGAGGTGAGGAACTGGAAATCCGAGAACGGTATTCCTTTGAACGAGGAGATGGGCAGGATAATGGTCTTGACCGATAGGGAGAGTTTAGAGAAAGGAGAAAAGGACATAGTCGAAACGCTGAAGGCTAGCGGACTCGAGATGTTGGACGAAGGTGATGTGGACGAGAAGGCCGTAAAGGTGAGCCCGAACCATTCCGCACTCGGTCCCAAGTACAAACAAAGGGCCCAGGAGATATTTGCTACAATCAAAAAAACGGAGCCGGAAGAGATCGCTGAAGATATAAATGAGGGATACCAGCTAGAACTCGACGACAATACGACTGTTACTCTTAAAGAAGAGGATTTAGAGATAGAGAAGGCAAAATTCTACAGGGGTGAGGAGGTCGAATCCATGCAGGTTGACGACACCTTGATTTTGGTCGAGAAGTGATGGTCAACGGTACAGGTTCTCTTCACTGAAGCTTTTTTCTTCCCCTTTCTTCCCACTCCTGCAGCTGGTACAGACTCCCTGGTGTAGATGCTCGTCACATGTCATCTGGCCGCACAGGGAGCAGGACGAAGTGGCGGGTTTCCCACATATGTGACAGGGACTGACCTGTTCCATCTTTCTCCGTTAGTATAATCATCGCACTCGAATATAAATCTTCACCTTAGACCGAAAAAAATAAGATAGGACTCGACTTAGTGTGCAACGTTGATAGATATGGTAGATTTCGACCAGATATTCTCGGAAAGGGCCGGAAAGATGAAGGCCTCTGAGATAAGAGAATTACTCAAACTCATACAGAAGCCGGAGATAATATCATTCGCCGGCGGGCTACCGAACCCAAAGGCGTTTCCAGTCGACTCCACCAAGGAGATAATCGACGATTTGATGGAGAGTAAAGGGGAAAAGGTACTCCAGTACGGTTCAACAGAGGGTGTGAACGACCTGAGGGACGAGCTGGCAGAGAGGATGACCGATAGGGGCATGGACGTTGAAAGGGACAACATACTGATCACCCACGGCTCACAGCAGGCCCTCGACCTGCTGAGTAAGGTGCTCCTTGACCCCGGTGATAACATAATAGTTGGGTCACCGACGTACCTGGGTGCAACAGGTGCCTTCCGTGCGCTGGAGGGCAACATGATACCGGTCAAGGTGCACGAGGACGGTATGGATCTGGACATGCTGAGGGAGAAGCTGGAGGAGCTCAGTAGAGCCGGTGAGAAGCCAAAGTTCATCTACGTAGTTCTCACATTTCAGAACCCATCCGGAGCCACTATGACACCCGAGAAGAGACATGAACTACTCGAGATAGCAGCAGAGTACGACGTACTAATAGTTGAAGATTCACCCTACTCGTACCTGAGATATGAGGGGGAGCCGAACCCACATCTTATGTCCATCGATGACGACGATCGTGTCTTAAGACTGGAAACGTTCTCGAAGATACTGGCACCCGGCTTCAGGATCGCATGGTGCACCGGTCCGAAAGAACTCATAGAGAAGATGGTCATCGCCAAACAGGCCACCGACCTGTGTACGAATCCCTTCGGGCAGTACGTCGCCTACGATTACATATCCCGGGGCATACTAGACGAGCATCTGGAGACCATAAAAGAGATATACGACAAGAAGAGGCTGACCATGCTGGAGGCCATGGAAGAACACTTTCCTAAAGAAGCGGAATGGAACAGGCCGGAAGGCGGGATGTTCATCTGGGCGGAACTACCCGAGGAGATAAACACCAGGGACATGTTCGAGAAGGCGGTGGAAGAGAACGTTGCATACGTGGTGGGCGACGCCTTCTTCGTCGAAGACGGTGGATACAACACCATGAGGCTTAACTTCACCCATTCGTCGGAAGAAAATATAAAGAAAGGTATCAAGAAACTGGGG
>JAHENW010000112.1 GCA_018610025.1 Thermoplasmatota archaeon | reverse complement strand
CGATCACCTCTAGTGAACGGACGTTCCAAGCGTTCTCTCTGTCGATCTTCATCGTGATGCCGTATGTCTTACCTGACTTTCGCACGTTGGTAACTTCAGCCTTCTGAACTACCTCCCCTTTCCTATCTAATGCTTTGACCTTGTCCCCCTCTTCAGGAAGCGGTAAATACTCGTAGGGAACCGTAACTTTACATTCCTCATCGCTGTAACTGCAGTCGATGATGAAGATGGCTAGACCGGGGCATTCCGTCACGCAGAGACCACATCCTATACAGTCCTCGAAATCAACGTTCGGCACGTCAGTTATCTCATCCATGGATATGGCATCCTGGGGACAGACGGCTACACAGGGATTACATGGTATGTTCTCCACACATTCCACTATCACGACTGGACCCTCTTCTAACCTTTCTTCTCCCGGTCTCTGTATATCTTCCTCCCTCAATCTACCGTCCTGCTCGTACCTCATCTCAGCAGACCTCCTCGTCGACGGTGCACATCTTCACACCTTTTCTTGGCGGTTTTCCATAGGGGCCCTTCCTCATCCTTTCTAAATCATCTTTAGCTTCCTTTTTCTCTTCTTTCAATTCATCAGTTGAACCGTATAATTCCTCCACAACTGCGGCACCGGCTATCTTGCCCTCCAGAGCGGCAACGGTGGCCTCCTCGATACCGGCGCAGTCGCCTGCGATGTATACACCATCAGAAGTCGTTCTCATATCTTCAGTTCTCAAAGGAACGAAGCCACCAAGTTCGTTCACATACTTCATCTCGCAGCTAGCCTGTCTCAAGAAACTATTATTAGGTCTCAGACTGACAGACAAACAGATGACGTCGCACTTGACTTTCCTCTCAGTACCTTCCACCAGATTCCAATCCTCATCGAGTTTCTGAACCACCGCTCCCTCGACGGACTCTTCTCCTAACGCTTTCGTTATGGTATGTTTCGTGTTTATGGGAACCCCGGCCCTTCTTAGCTTTGATGCGTGAACCTGGTATCCACCTATCTCGGGAAGCGCTTCCACCACTTCAACAACATCCACATCGGCCTGAATAAGCTGATATGCGACTATGACCCCGACGTTACCAGAACCGACCATTAGCACCTTATCTCCGGGAACGATGCCCTGCTCGTTCATCAGTGTTTGAACACCGCCTGCTCCGTATACACCCGGTAGATCGTTGTTCTCGAAGGCTAAGTAATTCTCTATGGCTCCTGTGGCGTAAACTATCCCGTCGGTATCGTATATCTCGAGGGTGTTGTCCCTTTCCACAGTGATGGTGTTTTCGGGATAATAACCCAGGACTGTCGACCCGTAGTGTATCTCCACTCCTTTCTCCTCGGCCTCCTCGATCAGTTCATCCGCGATATCGATACCCCTAGTACCGGCATCCTCTTCGTAACTTCCGAAGAACTGGTGGGTCTGCTTGACCAGCTGCCCACCCAATTCTTCCGACTCGTCGAAAAGATGGACGTCGGCTCCGTGTTTCGCAGCAGCGATGGCCGCCGATAGACCAGCCGGACCTCCACCAATAACAGCTATGCCGATATCCTTTTCTTCTCTTTCATCTCCTTCATCCGAAACATCTTCTGGAAATCGTGGCTTCGCCCCGTGCCTTTCGACGCTCATGCCCTCTTCAGCTTTGGTAACACACGTTCGAACATGAGGCATACCGTTGACTGACATTATGCAGGAGGAACATTTTCCTATGGCACAGAAGAAACCTCTAGGTCTCTCCAGTTTCTTACTGTCGGTGAACTTCTTCAAATCGTCTGCATACAGGGCTGAAGCTATGGTCTCCCCTTCATATGCTTTAACCTTTCTCCCCTCGAAATCAAAGTAGAATTCTCTACCACGGTCGAAATCGAGGATGGGGTGATCCTGGATTCTTCTTTCGGACATGGGCATCCAACTATGATGAACCTCAATAAAAATTATTCGGACGAGTAGCAGTAAGAGAAAACCTTTATATTAGAGGTGTGTAAACATCTCCGTATAAATGGTGTAACAGATGTGGATGAAGAGGTTCGGCGTCTTGTCAGTGATGTTGATCATGATCTGCCTCTCAGCCGTGGTCCCTGTAGCGGGGACCGAGTTCATGGAAGAACAAATGATCGCTCCCAAGGCTAGAACGGTTCCGAATCTAGACGGGGAGATCTATGGTTCTGAATGGGAAGATGCCAGAACATATACCCAGGAGATGAATTATTCTTACATCACCGGAGATTCTCACAAGATGGTATGTTCACTGAAGCACAAGGGAGATTACCTGTATATGATGGCAAAAGTGCCTGATGATGACCAGGATAGTGATGATATGCTTACCCTTTTGATCAACCCCAGCAATAAATCCCTTTGGACGGATCATCCTCTTGTTATTAGACCTGACAATCAGAATATCCATAAAGGCAGATTTACCAGCGATAGCATCTTTGTGGATGAAACAGTTTCCTATGATGGGAGTGCCGACTCTACATACGATGACGGCATGTATATCTTCGAAGTGAAGTTGAACAAGACCTACCTGAATCAGACCGTCCGACCTCATCCTTTCAACATTTTATATGCCGATTCCGGTTTTGACCAAGGATACGTCGTACGGGTAAATGCCTTTGGAGAACTAGGTATGGCAAAACCCGGCCTCCGCCTCTCCCCCTACCCGATGGGGGTCGGCAAGCCCGGGCTGTATGTCGGCATTAGTATCGCGGTGATCTTGATCGGACTGATTGGCTATACTAATTTTAAATCACGTAAGGAGAACAAAGCGTAGACTCAAAAAGGTTATTTGTCTTTGATATATAGGAGGTACGATGCCCAAAAGATATGTCTGTACTGAATGCGGCCAGATATCGGATAAATCTGGAAACTGCAGATATTGTGGGGCCGAGACTAGAAAGCTGAAATTTGAGTGGACGACTAAATATTTCTCACCCTACATCCTAGCGGCAGGGGCCGGAGTCATGTTGTTGGCTGCATATATCTTCTCCCTGTTGGTCCTGATATGGTTGACATTTCCTCTTATAGCCGGTGGATTATTGCTGGACCATCTCAATCAAAAAGAGATAGATAAATTGGCTAAGGAAAAGATTTGATTTTTTATATAATATCTATTTTGCGGTGGATAATCGGGTGTTTTTCTTTTTTATATCCAGTAGGTTGGAAAGATTAATATAGTGCGAGGATATAGGTTTTTATGTATAGGACCGTAAGACATCTTGGAAAGGGATGCACTCCTATCTCCTACAAGATGACTCTAAATTAGGTAGCTAGATCAGGTGTAATGATGGATGAAGAAGCCTTGTTAGATAGAGAGAACATATATGATTCGGATAAGATCAAAGTTCTAGAAGGGCTGAGCGCCGTCCGTAAAAGGCCCAGTATGTACATAGGCAGTACCGACGAAAGAGGGCTGCATCATCTTGTGTACGAGGTCATAGACAACAGTATCGACGAAGCCATGGAGGGGTACTGTGACGAGATCGAGGTGATCATCAACGAGGATGGATCCGTGACCGTTGAGGACAACGGGCGGGGTATACCGGTTAGCGAACATCCACAATACGAGAGACCGGGCGTTGAGATAGTGATGACCAAGCTCCATGCAGGGGGTAAATTCGATAGGAAGAGTTACAAGGTCTCCGGAGGGCTGCACGGCGTCGGGGTTTCCGTAGTAAATGCCCTCTCCAAATGGTTGAATGTGGAAGTCAAGAGGGAAGGAAAACTCTACAAACAGAGGTATGAAAGAGGTAAAATCGTCTCGGACCTAGAGGAGATGGAACTTGAAGAGGACGGCACTTCGGGCACTCGCACTATCTTCAAGCCCGACCCTGAGATATTCGAGACCGTAGAGTTCGATTTCAATACATTGAAGAAAAGGATGCGGG
>JAHENW010000111.1 GCA_018610025.1 Thermoplasmatota archaeon | reverse complement strand
TTTGGACCAGGATATAGAGGGGGTACTGGTCGGGGGGCCCGGAAGAACGAAAGAGGAATTCGTGGAAGGTGGGTACCTGCACCACGAATTGGAGAACATGATAATAGATACTTTCAATACGGGCTATACCGACGAGTACGGTTTGAAGGAACTTCTGGATAAGGCCGAGCAGACCCTCTCAGACCTAGAGATAATGAAGGAAAAGGAGATGGTGGACGAGTTGATGGAGGAGATCAAGAAGCCCGATGGGGGGCTGGCGACCTACGGTGAAGAGGAGGTGAGGCACGCGCTGAAGATAGGTGCCGTGGATACTTTATTGATATCAGAAGGTATCGACAAGAGGCAGTACGACGTGGAATGTCCTGAATGTGGTTACGAGGGTTCGTTCAGCTCAGATGATGAGGAGGAAGTTTTTGAATGTCTAGAATGTGGAGCCGACCTGGATGTGACAGAAGAGAAGGATATCATAGATGATATATACGAGGAGGCGGAGAAGACAGGGGCCGAGGTGGAACTTATCTCGGACGAGTCAGAGGAAGGGGAACTCCTGCTCAACGCCTTCGGAGGCATGGCCGGTCTGCTGAGGTTCAGGGTGAATTGAAGATGAAGTACCCACTGCAGCGGTTTAGAGAGGAGATCAAGAAGGGAGTCAAGGGAGCTTTAGGCGTAGAGAAAGAGATCCCGATAGAGGTGCCCGAAGAAGAAAGAGGGGACTACGCACTGCCGTGCTTTGCTCTCACAGAGTACGTCGAAGGCTCTCCAGTGGAGATCGCCGAGAGGTTGACAGATGAGATAAAATTGGAGCACGGAAAAGCAGAACAGACAGGGCCGTATGTGAACTTCAAGATAGACGAAGAATATCTCGTCAAGGAGACCGTCGGCACGTGCCATGAGATGGAACACGAATTCGGCGAATTGGAAGAGAAGAAAAAGAAGATCATCCTGGAACATACCAGCGCCAATCCCAACGGGCCGTTGCATATAGGAAGGGCAAGGAACCCAATTTTAGGAGACACGCTGGCAAGGATGTACAGGCGGGCCGGCTATGAGGTAGAGGTTCAGTGCTATATCAACGACCTGGGGAGGCAGATAGCCATACTCACCTGGGGCATGATGAACCTGGACGAGGATGATCTGCCGGAGAGAGATAGGGACAAGGTCGATCACCGTCTGGTGAGATACTACCAGCGGGCCAGCGAGGAACTCGAGGAGGGTGAGATAGAAGAGAATATCGAAGAGATGATCAGGAAGATGGAGAGGGGAGAGGAAGAGATGCTAGAGAGGTTTGAGAACCACTCTAAGGAGATCATGGAGGGTATAAGAGAGTCCCTAAAGAGATTGGATATACGCTTCGATGTTTTAAAACACGAATCATCGCTGATGGCCGACGGCTCGGTGGAGGATGCCTTGAAAAGGATGGAAGACCTGGAGAGTTCGGGGGAAGAGGACGGCGCCCTTTATTTCGAAAGTGAAGACGAAAAGGTCTTTCTTACAAGGGTCGACGGAACCAGCCTGTATCCCCTGAGAGATATAGCTTACCACATCTGGAAGGTGTCTAGGGGTGATGGCATGATAAACGTGCTGGGAGAGGATCACAAATTGCACGGAAAGTTCTTGAAAGAGGCCCTTGAAGCACTTGGCGTTGAACCACTCCCAGAATCCATATTCTATTCCTTCGTATCTTTAGAAGGTGAGAAGATGTCCACCCGAAAGGGGACTTACGTAACCTTAGACGATTTCATGGAAACGGCCCACGAGAAGGCCAGGGAAGAGGTATTGAAAAGACGGGAGGACTTCACCGAAGAGGAGGTAGAAAGAGTGGCAGAGAAGGTCGGGATTGGGGCCGTAAGATTTAACATAATAAACGTACAGCCGGAGAAACCAATAGATTTCCGGTGGGATGACGCCCTGGACTTTCAGGGTGACAGCGCACCCTTCGTACAGTACGCTCATGCCAGGACCAGCGGTATTTTGAGTAAGTGGGGTGGAGGGGACCTGTCCGACGCTCAACTAAAAAAACTCGACGGAGAAAGAGAGATAAGTCTTGTCAGAGCCATCGCAAGATATCCTCTAGAGATAGAACAGGCTGTGAAGAACAATTCACCCCATAGGCTGGCCAGGTACGCCCTGGACCTTGCATCGGAATTCAACAACTTCTACAGGGACTGCCCGGTGCTCAAGTCTGAAGATAAAAAATTAGAGCGATTAGCCCTCGTCAAGGCATGTCACTTTACTCTCAAAAGCATTCTATCCACCTTGGGTATCGACGCACTAGACTCCATGTGAATTATCTTTTATTAAAAGAAAAGTTTTAAAGAAAGGGTTTTAGGGAAAGTTTTCTACTATTCTCCCTGGAACCTTTTTCTGTAGTAATACAGTGCTCCAGTGACACCGACTATTGCTGCAACAGCTATGATGTACACTATATATTCTCGCCAGATCGGAGGGTTCACGTTCACCGTCTTGTTCATCTCGTTGTTCCATTGGGCACTGGCAGGCTCGTTTCCATCAGTGATGTTGACGGTCAGTGTTCTGTCTCCTTTCTCATCAGGCTTCCACTCCATCTCGATCAGTTTGTATTCACCTTCGTCTATGGTGGCATTGGTCTCCTCGTCGTTCTTCATGAACTTCTTGTCTGTGGATATCTCTTCACCATCTACCTTCAATACAACGACTATGTTCTCGGCGGGAGCTGAACCGTAGTTAGTCACATTAGCGACCACGGTCACCTTCTTACCGACCTTTATCTCGTCCTCTGAGATGGTCAGGTTCAAAACTTCCAGATTCGGTGTCGGGCCCGGCGTTACTTCTAGGTCCCTAGTTATCTCGTAACTGTTGTTGGAATCATCGGTCACATTTAGTGTTATGGAATATGTTCCCTGTTGAGTGAAGGTATAGTTGAATTTCTTTTCTGTAGTGTTGAAGTTCTCCTGCTCTATGGTCCAATCCACACTCACGTTACCTCTCCCGTCTTCGTAACCGGCGGGGTCATATGAAGCACTAGCATTGAAGATCACTTCTTCGCCCTTCTCAATACTCTTTCCAGTCAGATTTGCGTCCTCTATCTTTTCATCGCCGATGGTGACTGTGAATTTTGGGATCGGGTCGGTAGTATCTTCTACCGTTAAGTCCATCTCTATGATGTTCCAGTTGCCCACTCTATCTGTAACGTTCAATTTTACCGTGTAATCGCCGTAGAGGTCATAGATATGGGTAGCGTTAATGAGGTCCCTACCTTCCATGTGCTCACTGCCGTCACTGAAGTTCCATTCGTAGTTTCTTATGCCACCCTCGATAACTTCACTACCAGATATATAGTCAGTTACATTTACAGCGCTCATACGAACGCTCTCGCCCTCGTCTACTGTGGTGTTGCCGATGTCTATCTTACCTGTTGGGCCCACACCGTCGACCAATATGGTGGCGTTGTCCTCTGTGGTTTCTTTTGAAGTCTCCTCTATGATCAGTTTCAATGGCTTCTTTCCTGCACCCTTAAACTTGTGTTCTATCTCTTGACCGTATCCTATGGTATCACCGTCCAGCTTCCAGGTGTAATTGGCCTCTTCTTCACTTCCCACTGGGTCTGTGAAATTGGCTATGCAGGTGGCGTTGCTGTTTTCTTTGATGATATACGTGTCATTCCTCTTCTGATAGAGGTTCTCTCCGTCTATGGTGAGGTTTGCGCTGCCCGATTCAGACTCCTTCACGTCTAGCATCAGGGTGGCACTTCCGCCTCCACTATGAGGAGAAACAGTGATGTCGTCTGTATATCCCTCTATGTCTATGGAAGGTGGGATGTATTCATCAGTGGAAGGAACCCGTTCATATCCGGCCGGTAGGGTAAGATTGTATGTGTAATTTCTGAGAGTGCCCACCACATGGTCATAATTCACCGTCATGTTGAGCAGATAGCTGTCCTGGGACTCGATATCTTTGTAGGACGTATATCGGACCACTGAGGTGGCTTCCATACCTTCGTCAGTATTCAGGACACTGACCGAGTCTCCTCCGCTATTCAGGCCCGGTGCCGCCAGGTCCCATTGTATCGTGCTGTCGTACTTGTAGGATGTACCGTCCAGTTCTATGAAGTTCTGGGTCG